>CAJQNQ010000020.1 GCA_905479725.1 uncultured Paracoccaceae bacterium
CGGGTGCCCCGAAAGCCCGTGCCGCTGCGCGATGTGCCCGCCGGCAGCGTGATCATCGCCGGGCCGCAATGCCTGATCACCACCCTGACAATGCCGACGGGCTGGTCGATCATCGGCCGGTCGCCCACGCGGGTGCTGACCGATGACCCGGATCATCCCTTCCTGTTCGACATTGGCGACCGGGTGATGTTTGAACGCATCTCTGCCGATCGACTGGCCGGTGGTCCGCATGGCTGAGGCGCAGCTTGCCGTCAGTTTCGCCGGACCCTTGGTCACCTTTCAGGACGCCGGTCGGCGCGGGCATTTGCGGCACGGGGTTGCGGCCTCGGGCCCCATGGACCGGCTGGCCTTCGACGCCGCCCATGCCGCGCTGGGCAATCTCCCCGCCGGAACCGTGATCGAGGTGTCATTGGGCGGGCTTGTTTTGTCATGCACGCAGGGCTCCGTGACCATTTCGGTGACAGGTGGTGATTTTGCCACGGATCATGGCGGTGCCAAGGGGCGGTCCTGGCAGGTGCTGACGCTGAGACAGGGCGACAAGCTGGCCCTGCGCGCCGGTGCCGCCGGAAGCTGGGCCTATGTCGCGTTCGCGGGCCATTTGAAAGCCCCCATGTGGCTGGGCTACAGCGCCACGCATGCCGGGTCCGGTTTGGGGGGCGGCGCGCTCAGCACCGGGCAGGTGCTGCGCATCGATGATGCCGCCGTCCGCGAGGACCGGGAAGGCGAAGTGGAGCGCCCCGCGCGCGGTGACGGCCCGATCCGTGTGGTCATCGGCCCGCAGGAACATTGCTTTGAGGCGTCCGCCGCGCAGACCTTCACCACGCAGCCCTATTCCGTCAGCGATGCCTATGACCGCATGGGAATGCGCCTGAAAGGGCCGGAATTGCCGCTGAAGGGCGCGCTGTCAATTCCGTCCGAACCCATCCTGCGCGGATCGGTGCAGGTGTCGGGCGATGGCGTTCCCACAGTGCTTCTGGCCGATCACCAGACAACCGGCGGGTATCCGAAGATCGCCACGGTGATTGCGCCGGATCTGGACCGGCTGGCACAGCGCCGCGCGGGTCAAACCCTGCGGTTCGAGACGATACCAGCGGCGCAGGCTGTGGCGATTGCGCGGAACACAGCGCACCAGCGCCGCGCGTATCTGGAGCGCATCAGCATCGCCCGCGGCACGCTGCAACAACGCCTGATGCGCGAGAACCTGAACCACGGTGCGGCGTTCGATTAGGGTGTTCGAGCAAAAAAAGGCCCCGCCACAAGGGCGGGGCTGAAAGTGGCATTCGGGGCTTGGGAGCCCGAATGCTGGCGGTAACCTCGGGGGGCGTCAGGCGTTGTCGCGCATCTCGGCGCGGATCTTCTGACGCAGAATGTCGATGGGGATGGTTTGTCCCTCGCGTTTGAATTGCCAATAGGTCCAACCGTTGCACGACGGTGCGCCCTCCAGCGCGGCACCGACCTGGTGGATCGATCCGCGATGCTCGGCCGAGACGAGGGAACCGTCCGCGCGCACCTTTGCGGCTTGACCGCGTGGATTGACAAGCACCTCGCCCGGCCGCAGCAGGCCGCGCTCGACAAGCTGGCCGAAGGGAACGCGCGGTTCCGCACGTTTGGACGACGTTGTTTCCAGCGCGCTGTTGTCCAGCTTGCGCACCTTGGCCAGCCGCGCGGTGGCGGCCTTGCGATACGCCGCCTCGCGCTCGATCCCGATGAAATCACGTCCCAGCATCTTGGCCACGGCGCCGGTGGTGCCGGTGCCAAAGAACGGATCCAGCACGACATCGCCGGGGTTCGTGGTGCCGATCATCACGCGGTGCAGCAGCGATTCCGGTTTTTGTGTCGGATGGGCCTTGTCGCCGTTCTCATCCTTCAGCCGTTCGTGCCCGGTGCAGATCGGCAGAACCCAGTCGCTGCGCATCTGGATACCTTCGTTCAGGGCCTTCAGCGCTTCATAGTTGAACGTGTATTTCGAACCTTCGCCACGCGACGCCCAGATCATCGTCTCATGCGCGTTGGTCAGGCGTTTGCCGCGAAAGTTGGGCATCGGGTTGGATTTGCGCCACACCACGTCGTTCAGGATCCAGAACCCCTGGTTCTGCAATTCGGCGCCAACGCGAAAGATGTTGTGATAGCTGCCAATCACCCAGATCGCGCCGCCCGGCTTCAGGATGCGGCGCGCGGCGGCCAGCCAATCGCGGGTGAAGCGGTCATAGGCCGCGAAGCTGGAGAACTGATCCCAATCATCGGTCACGGCATCGACGGCGCTGTTGTCCGGCCGGTGCAGGGCCCCCTTCAACTGAAGGTTATAGGGCGGATCCGCAAAGATCAGATCAACGCTGCCTTCCGGCAGGCCGTTCATCACCTCGATGCAATCGCCTGCAATGATCTGGTTCAGCGGAAGCGCCTGCGCTTCCGTTGCCCGGGTCTTGGTTGCCATGTCTGCCTCAATTCGGGCGCCGGTTTTTTGTTTGGTGGCGCTCCGTTGTGCCCCAAGATGAGTCAAAGAGGGCGTCGCGTCAATTTCTTTTTGAATCAGCGCATTATTTAATTTTCTTCACACAACATCTTGCGCAGGGGCGCGAAGCTTGTTCGATGATGTGGGGTGGCGCCGAACTGCTGCAAGGCGGCGCGGTGCTGTGCGGTGGGGTAGCCCGCGTTGCGGTCCCACCCGTATTGCGGGTGGATTTGCGCCAATTCCAGCATGATCTGGTCGCGTTCCACCTTCGCCAGGATCGATGCGGCGCCGATGGACAGCGATCGTGCGTCACCCTTGATCAGGGTCTGCCCCGGGACCGGCATGCCACGTGGCATCATGTTGCCGTCAACAAGGGCGAAATCTGCAGCAGGAACAAGAGCTTGCAAGGCTCTCTTCATAGCCAGATGGCTGGCTTGCAGGATGTTCATCGCGTCGATCTCTGCCACCGTGGCATGGGCGATGGCCCAGCCCAGGGCATTGTCGCGGATCGCCTGCGCCAGGGCGCGGCGCCTGGGTTCCGTCAGCTTCTTGCTGTCGTTGATCCCGTCGGGAATGCGGTTTGGATCCAGGATGACGGCGGCGGCGGTCACTGGCCCGGCCAGGGGGCCGCGACCGACCTCGTCAACCCCGGCTATGCGGGCGAAGCCCTGCGCCATGGCGGCGGACTCGAATGTCAGGTCCGGGGTGATGCGGGTGGTTCCCATGCCGTCTTGAACCACAATGCGCTGGGCAGCGGCAAGAAGGAAGGGCGGGCCTTTCGGCCCGCCCCGTGCCCGGTTGAGGGACCGGGACTTTCCACTGGCACACCGTCACTGGTCAAACTGGCACCAATACTCGGAACCACTCGCATCAACAGAACCGTAACAAGCGTGGGTTATCAAAGGATTTCGGCTGAATATCTGGCGGCGGGCCGTGGAAAGGGTCAGTGGCGGCGGCGGTAACCCGCGTTCTCCAGACACTGAGCGTTGTAAAGGCTTCGGCCATCCGTGGTGGTCAGGCGGCAGCGCTCGGGCAATCTGCGGAAGCCGGAATCGCGCAGACAGCTGCCCCAATAGCCGTCGCGCCGATGGCCGTTCTGACGATAGGTCGTCTCGCAGCTGCCAGGCAGCCGGGCTGCGGCATATCCGGGGCGGGTATAGGAGCCCTGCGGCGGTGCAGGCGTAACCCGGGGCGGATATTCGGGCGGAGCATCGTGGCGGTAGTCTGGCTGAGGCGTGGCCCCAACCCCCGGCCGGCCATACCCGGCGTTCCACATGCAGTTGGCCACATAGCCGCGACGGTTGCGGCCATTGACGCGGAAGGTGCGCTGGCAACGGTCAGGCAGATCGACATACCCGGCACGGCGCAGGCAGCGGGCGTTATAGACCTGAATGTTTCGCCCGTTCACGCGCACGGTTTCCAGGCAGCCACCGGGCAATTGCCAGCGCCCGGCATAATCGGGCGTGTCATTGTCGTTGACCGCGTTGATGATCGCGCCGACGATCACCGCCCCGGCCAGAAACCGCAGCAGGTCATCGACATCGGCGCGCGCCGGGCGCGATCCTGCGGCAAGCCCGGCCAGCGCGACAGCACCGGCGGCGACAATCATGGTCAGGCGCCTGGAACGCTGTCGGTAGCGGGCGCCATGGGCGGGAAAATGCTGGGTCATCGGGAATGTCCTTTCATAAGGAGTCGTCTGGTGCGTTGCGGCGACAATGGCGTGTGCCGTCATGGGAAAAACCCTGCCCCCGGCGCCGACTGTCAGGCAATATCGCGCCGCTGTTATCCGATAACCGGGCGCCCAGGGGGCCGCTGATATTGCATAGCGGCGCGGCAATGGGCATGGTCAGGGCAACCACAGTCCCCTGCCTGAAAGGGCCAAGACCATGAAACTGAAACCGATTCTATTGGCGATGGGTGCTTCGCTGTTCCTGGCGCTTCCGGCTACGGCCTCGGCGCAGTGCTATGCCGATTACCGTGCGCAACAGTCCAACCCCACGCGGTTTCACTACGGCGTGGCGGCGATTTCCGACAGCGCCTGTGGAAATACCGCCGCCGCCCGCGCCGAGCTGAGCAGCCGCCTGAGCAGGAATGGCTGGACCTTGGTCAATGTTTTGTCCACATTCGGACCAGACGGGCTGGCCTCAAGGCAGGGTAATGCTGGATCCTATTTCCTCCGATTCTAATCTGACGCGCGTTGGTTCGCGCGCGGTTGTCCTGGGCCTGGCCGCCATTGTTGCCATTCTGGCGCTGGCGGCCATTTTGCTGTTTCTCAACCTGCCCGATACCGCCGCCTTCGAGGCGCAGGTGCAGGATCTGTTCGCGCGCAACGCCGATCTGACCGATCAGGCCTCGTTCCGGCTGCTGGAAATCCTGGCGCAATCGGGCACCACGTTTTCCGAGGTGCTGGTCAGCTATCGCATGGTGATCTTCGTGCTGATGGTGTTCGCCGCAGCCCTGCTGATCACCGCGCTGGTGCTGGTGCTGGCGCTGATCGCCCTGAACCGGCGGCTGGCCACGGTTCAGCGCGCGGGCATTCAGGTATCATCGCTGATCATCAGCCGGGGCGAGCGCAAGGTCTATATCAATGACATGGAATTCAACCTGACACAGGCCGCCGTGGAAACGCTGGCCGTGCTGGCCGAAGCCCGGATGGATGGCGACATGCTGACCGGGGCGGCGCTGGAAGCCGTGATTTCCGGCCGCAAGGAATCTGATTGCGAGGAAGCGGCGGGGGCCACGCGCATCAAGCGGTTGCGGGATTCGCTGGGCAACCAGATCGTCACCGAACTTCTGGTGCGCAACATCGCGCGGCAAGGGTATCAGCTGACCGTCGAAAAAGACGTCATCCGGATGATCTGACAGCCAGCGCATCCCGGATCTGCGCGAACACCAAACCCGCGAATTCCGGTTTAAGATGGTTGTTGCCACCGCCGATCAGGCAGTCCGCGCGGGTGACAAGGCCGTCATCCAGCGTTTCCCGGGGCTGAGGCAGGAAGGTGACGCCCCTTGTGCCCCAGAACGTGGCCACCGCCCGTTCGGCGTTCAGGATATCGCGGGCCGGCACCGGCTTGCCCTTGTCGTAATAAAGGCAGGTCGCCGCCAGCACAGGGGCCTCGCTGACCTGCCGGATCAGGCCGAACAGCCGGGCGTTGTTGTTGTGGCTCAGCAGGTCGTCGACCGCCGCGCGCCGAAACCCGGCGCTGAGCGCGCGCGTGGACAGGCGGGCGTTTTCCACCGGGCTGGTCTGCCCGCCGATCAGCACAAAGGCGTCATGGTCGGCAATGCGAAGGTTGCGCAAGATGCCCGGCGTGCTGGTCGGAAAGCCGGTCAGCACCTGAAAGCGCGGATTATAGCCCACGTGGCTCAAGCCCTGTCCGCCGAAATACCCGCTGGGCACCACGAAATAACGCCAGTCGTCGTTCAACTCCGGCGTCGCTGCGCGTTGGGCGCGGGCGACCATGGCGGCGTGCGACGAGCCGATGATGCAGACCTTCATGCGCCCTCGCCGAAGCTGGCCAGCAAGGCTTCCTCGCAGGCGATGTCATCGGCCGTGGGCGGCGCGCCGAGCGCAGGCGGCAGGCCGTGTTTTTGCTCCAGCGCGCGAAAGAAGGTTTCCATCACGAAATCGACGCCGCGCGGGTTCACGCTGCGCATGTTCGGATCAAAGAATACCGCGCGAAAGGCCGGAGAGTTGATGATTTCATAGCTTGGAAAGTAATCGACGCCCTTGAGGGATTCCGCCACGTCGCCCGCCACCGCGCGCAGGATGGATTTGCTGTCCATCGTCGCCACCACCACATGCTGGCCGCTGTTGGTGGCGGTCAGGGGCACGGGCGAGACGGTCAGCAGGAAGCGGATCTGCGGGTTCTCGCGCCGCATCAGGTGGATGGCCTGCACCAGCGCGGTGCGGGTCTCCTCGAACCGCTGGTTTCTGAACTGGTGCCGTTCGGGATCGAACCTGCCCGCCGCCGTGCCCGGGCACATCGGATATTCATGCCCATCCGAATGGAACCAGCTTTCGGTCAGGCCCAGCGTGAACACAAAGACCTGCGCCTGCCGGATCGCCTGTTGAAAGGCCGTCAGGGTGACGGCGCGCATGTCTTGCACTTCCTGCGCGGTTTCGAACCCGCCGGGTTCGATGCGCGGGCGGAACGGGTCAAAGAACCGGCCATCCTGCTCCCAGACCTCGTCGGGCGGCGCGTCACGCCCAACCGCCCAGCGCGTCCATTGGCGCAGCAGACTGGCGGTATAAATGTTGCCGGTCCGCGCCGAAAAGCTGCGGTAGCCAAATCTGTGGCACAGCGCGTCGCTTAACCCCGGATTGACCGGCTCGCAATCCAGCCACGCCATACCGCGCCGTTTCAGCGCCTTGCCGAAATGCTGCGCGAAGCAACTGCCAAAGGTGGCGATGCGGGTCTGCTGGCCGATGCGAAACCGGGGTTCCCAGTCCAGGTCGATGTCGAACAGGGATTTTTCGGCGACCGCCTGCTTCCAGAAGCCCTTGGCCGGAACGCTGTCATAGGGGGTCTGGCTCATGGATCCATCGCAGAAAGGGCGCCTTGGCGCAGGCTACACGCCCGGGTTGCGGGCGGCAACAGGGCGCGCGCCATGACGCGCGCGCCCCAGTTGGGTTCAGGCCGCCAGCCCTTCCAGATAGTCGGCAATCGCCGCGGCGATGGCGCGCTTGTTGTCGATCGGCGTGACCCCGTCCGAGGTGACCATCAGCGCGCGCTGTTCGGTGCCGCGCGTATCCTCGCCGCGCGTGGCCACGACCAATCCCGCGCGGTCAAGCCGTTTCGCAGCGACCGAGACCAATTCGTCCTCGGTGACGCCTTCCAGATACTTGAACGCCACCGTGTGCATGGCGCCGCCCGCGTCCATCGCCATGTCGATGACCTTCTCGGTCGGCTCCAGGTCCAGCAACAGCGAGGACTGGCCCGACGCGATCTTGCCCTGCACGGCCTGTCTGGGCCGGTAATCGGCGACACCCGCGGAAAAGACCCCCGCCCACAAGCCCGATTGCGCGCGCGCAACCACGGTGTCGCGATAGGCGTCAAAGGTGCGGGTGATGGTGATCGGCATTGGCGTTTTTGGCCGCCAGGCGCCGTCGCCCAGGATCAGTTCCGCATCCGAGCCGCGCCAGGTCAGTTCCTCGGCGATGCGCGCGCCCAGGCGGCCCCGGAACCGGTTGACGATCCGCCGCACACCGTCGATGGGCACCGGCGTCGGCCCGGCGGTGACCATGATCCGCTTGCCCCGCAGCGGTGACGCGGACAACGCCCGACCGACCGCGATGCACAGGGTTTCCGTGCCCGGCAGGTTGTGCTTGCCGTAAGCGTCGCGCGGGGTGACAAACCGCACCCCCTGCGCCGCCAGCCGCCTGGCATTGTCCACCAGCTGCGCGTTGTGCATGGTGCCGTGCATGGTGGGCGCGACCAGCACCTGCGTCTGGCCGCGCTCCATCCGCCCCAGCGCCGAGATCAGCGCCGATGTCACCACCGTATCACCGATCCCGTGCGCCATCTTGGCGATGGTGGAATGGGTGGCCGGGGCGACCAGATAGGCATCGAACGGGGCCGCATCGCTCAGATGCTCGGCCGCCCAGGTCAACCCGGTAATCACCGGCCCCAGCGTGGCCCATTCCAGCGCCTCGCGCGCGACATAACGCAGCGCGTCCTCGCTGGCGAAGGCCGTGACCCGGGCGCCGTGGCGGCGCAGCCCGCGCGCCAGTTCGGGCGTTTTCATCGCCGCGATTCCGCCCGTCACCAACAGCGCCACCCGCCGTCCCGCCAGCCTGTCCGAGGCCAGTGGCACATCATGGTCCCCCATGCCCGAAGGCGTGGGGGCGCCAAAGTCCCAGTCATATTGGCTCATGCACGGGCCTCGCCATTGGTGCTTTTCTCGGCTTGCGCACGTTTGGCGGCGCGGCCCCATTGAAGATGCATCCCGCGAGCGCGGTCAACCCTGGTATTCAGCGCCTCGAAATGTGGCGTCAGGAAGCGGCTGCGCTTGCCCATTTCCTCGGCGATGTTGTCGACCACGGTGATGTCGAACAGGTCCGCGTGCTGGATTTCCAGCGCCGGGATATAGGGCGCGCCTTCGGTCAGCACCGGCTCTTCGCGATGCGCCATCCAGGGGAACATCTCCAGGAAGATGCGGTAGCTGGCAAAGTCATACGAGCTGTCCGCGCCGTGCCAGACGCCGTTCAGCTTCACGGCGGCGAAATAGTGTTTGACGGTGGGGCGTTGCAGGGCCAGCCAGCCGGTCGGCATCAACTTGCCCAGCACACTGGTCGACATGGGGATTTCGACAAACCCGGCCTCGAGTCCTGCGGCGCGCATCAGGGCAACCTGAAGGTTGGTTTTCGTCGTGCACATCCCCACCCCGCGCGACAGGGTGTCAGACGCGCGTTCCTGCCAGGCGCCGAAGCGGTAGGGAAAACCGTGGACGAATTTCAGGATCGCTTCCGCCGTGCTGGCCGGCGTGGCGCGGCGCAGGCGCGCGGCCTGCCGGCGGATTTCGGGGTGATCGACATCACACAAGCATGTCGGATCGGGCAGGATGGCGGGCGGGGTTGCGTCGGCTTCGGCGGCATCGGCGGCCAGAAGCGCCTGAGCAAACGCCCGGCGCATCGGGCGGTTATCAGGCGCGGTCCATGTCTCACCGCCAAGGTCGATCGCCCAGATCCGCGCGGGCAGATCGACCGCCTTCAGCGTCTGGCCGCGCGGCTCGAAATGGTTACCGGGTCCGAACCAGTGCGTGTCCCCGGCAAGCCGCCCGTCCAGCACGACATTCAACGGCTGAATCCCGCGCTCGGAGAGCGTTTCACCCGGCGCGAGGTGATGGATACGTCCCTGCGCGAAGACTTTCTGGCCCAGATCGTCCAGATAAAGTCCAAGAGTTGAGTCGCTGAAATGCTCCAGCAATTCAGGGTTGTGCTTGTTTGCAATACCAATTGTCATGTCGTCCCCCAATTGTAACAATTTGCGGCAGGCCATGCCGACCCACGCCCGAGATGGCAGCTCGATGGGCCGGTCACGGTTTCAGGTTAGACGCTGAAATCGCCCAAAAGAAGGGCTTTGTTTCCAACCGGGTAACAATTTGGTTCATTGTGCGGGTTCGGCACCAATGCAAAATGCGAATGCCGCCAATCAGGGTTCCGTAGCGTCGCCGCGCGTTTGCAGGGCGATTAAAGCTTGAATCAGTTCGGGGATAACGCAATCTTTTTCCATGGTGCCCTGAATTGGCCGACACCGACGAAAAACGACGGGTCAGGAGGGCGCCGGTCTGGGAGGGCCACCAATGGAATTCTTTCAACTGCTTCTGAGCGGTCTGGCAAACGGCAGCGTCTATGGCCTTGTCGCGCTGGGCTTTGTGCTGATCTACAAGGCCACCGAGGCCGTGAATTTCGCGCAAGGCGATTTCATGATGCTGGGGGCCTTTGTCATGGTCGGCCTGGTGAACCCGGAATACCTGGGCATCAATTTCTGGCTGGCGGTGCCACTTGCGCTGCTGATTATGGGTGCGCTGGGTTATCTGCTGGACCTGACGGTCCTGCGTTTCATGTTCGGCCAGAACCAGACGGCGGTGGTGATCCTGACGATCGCGCTGGGCTTCGTGATCCGCTTCGTTGCCGGCCTGATCTGGGGCCATGAGCCGCTGAGCCTGTATTCGCCGCTGGCGCTTGGGGATTTCCGGGTGGGTGGCGTTGTCCTGAGCCTGGCGGATGTTTCGGTGATCGTCGTGACCCTGTTGACGACCCTGTTCCTGTGGCAGTTCTTTCAGCGCACCAAGCTGGGCCTGGCCATGCAGGCCGCCAGCCAGAACCAGATGGCGGCCTATTACATGGGGATCCCGGTGAAGCGCGTGCAGGGGGCCGTCTGGGCGCTGGCGGGGATCGTCGCCGCGGTCGCGGGGATTCTCTATGCCTCGAAGGGCACGCTGGACATTTCAGCGGGGTTCATCGGCATCAAGGCCTTTGCCGCGGCGGTGATCGGC
Source organism: uncultured Paracoccaceae bacterium (assembly GCA_905479725.1). Lineage (GTDB taxonomy): Bacteria > Pseudomonadota > Alphaproteobacteria > Rhodobacterales > Rhodobacteraceae > Pararhodobacter. The sequence continues at coordinate 10,454 of CAJQNQ010000020.1, forward strand.
GGGTTCGGCAGCCTGCCCGGCGCGCTGATGGGTGGGCTGATCGTCGGCGTGATCGAACCCTTTGCTTCGCGATACCTGCCATCGGGTTACAGTCAGTTGGCCGCCTATTCCCTGCTGATCGTGGTGCTGGTGTTCCGTCCCCATGGCCTGTTCGCGCAAGTGCGCACAAAGAAGGTCTGATCCCATGCGCTTTCATTTCAAGACAACATACGATCAGGACATCCGGCTGTTCCCCGATCGCTGGACGCTTTCGGTCTATGCCGTGCTTTTGGTGCTGATGCTGGTCATGCCCTGGCTGATCAATGATTTCTACCTGGGCGAAATGACCAACGTGCTGATCTGGGCGGTGGCCGGGCTGGGTTTGATGATGCTGACCGGGCAGACCGGGCAGGTCAGCCTGGGGCATTCGGCGTTCATGGCGATGGGCGCCTATCTGAGCGTGAATTTCATGGCGATGGGGCTGCCTTTCCTGCTGTCCTTCGCGCTGGCGGGTATCGTCACCGGCTTGATCGGCGCGATCATCGCCCTGCCGGCCCTGAAACTGCACGGCGTCTATCTGGCGATTTTCACGCTTGCGCTGGCCATCCTGGCGGATGACCTGATCGTCATCCTGGCGCCCTGGACGGGCGGCGTGGGCGGTTATTTTGCGCCGCCGATCTATATCGCCGGGGTCGAGGTCAATCGCTGGGTCAACCCTTGGGCCTGGTATTACCTGGCGCTCGGCACGGTTCTGGTGGTGACGCTGCTCTATCAGAACCTGCTGCGTTCACCGCTTGGCCGCGCCTTCGCCGCCGTGCGTGACAGCGAGATTTCGGCGCAGGCCATGGGGGTCGATGTGGCCCGCACCAAGACCATCGCCTTTGGCATCTCGTGCGCGTTTGCCGGGCTGGGCGGCGCGCTGATGGGCCTGTTCGCGGGGGCCTTCAACAACGAGACCTTCAATTTCCTGATCTCGATCCAGCTTCTGATGATGATCATCATCGGCGGGCTGGGCTTTGTCCACGGGGCATTCCTGGGCGCTGTGATCGTGGCCTTTCTGCCGCAATTCCTGTCGATCCTGACGGATACGATGGGCTCGTCCTCGATCCCCGGGCTGGAGGCCGGCATTTTCGGCGCGATCCTGATCGCCTTCATCCTGTTCGAGCCCATGGGCCTTTACGGCCGCTGGCTGAAGGTCAGGACCTGGCTGGAACTGTTCCCCTTCGCCCGGCGCGACATGTTCAAGCGGCAGAAATCCTACCTTAAGACGGAGCGCCTGAGATGAGCCTCCTGGAACTCAAGAACGTCACGCTGAAATTCGGCGGCGTCACTGCGGTGAACAACCTGAGCCTGTCGGTCAACGAGGGCGAGGTGTTCGCGCTGGTCGGCCCGAACGGCGCGGGCAAATCGACCGTGTTCAACATGATAAGCCGCTTCTACCGGCCGTTTCGCGGCTCGATCACCTTTGACGGGCAGGATCTGCTGAAGCAAAAGCCGCATCAGGTGTCCAGCCACGGCATCGCGCGCACCTTTCAGAACATCGAACTGTTCGAACGCGCGACGGTGTTGCAGAACCTGCTGGTTGGCCGCCATCGCCACCGCAAGACCATGCTGCTGGAGGAGATCCTGTTCATCGGCCGCGCCCGCGCGCAGGAACGCGAAAGCCGCCACGCGGTCGAGGAGGTGATCGACTTCCTGGATCTGCAACCCTACCGCGACAAGCACATCGCCGGGCTGCCCTACGGGGTGCGCAAAGTGGTGGAACTGGCCCGTGCGCTGGCCACCAGGCCGCGCCTGCTGCTGCTGGACGAACCCGCCTCGGGCCTGTCGGTCGAGGAAACGCAGGACATGCGCTGGTGGATCGAGGATATCCGCCGCCAGATGGGCTGCACCGTGCTGATGGTCGAACATGACATGGGGTTGGTGGGCAAGGTCAGTGACCGCGTTCTGGCGCTGGCCGATGGCGCCGAACTGGCGCAGGGCACCCCCGCCGAGGTGCAATCGCATCCCGCCGTGATCGAGGCCTATCTGGGCACATCGGCCATATCCAAGACCGCGAATTCGCAAGGAGAGCGGGTATGAGCGCGCTGCTGGAGGTTCGCAACCTGGAAACCTTCTATGGCCCGATCATGGCCATCCGGGGCGTCAGCCTCGAGGTGGAAAAGGGCCAGGTGGTGACAGTGCTGGGCGCCAACGGGGCCGGCAAGACCACGCTGCTGAAAACCATTTCCGGCATCATGGACCCTGAAAAGGGCCAGGTGTTCTTCGAAGGCGAGGAAATTCAGGGCAAGGAACCGCATCAGGTGGTCAAGCGCGGCATCGTTCAGGTGCCCGAAGGCCGCGAGGTGTTCCCGCTGCTGACGGTCGAGGAGAACCTGGCGCTGGGCGCCTATACCCGCAAGGACCGCGCCGAGATCGCCCGCGACCGGGACCTGGTGTTCAGCTATTTTCCCATACTGGCCGAGCGGCGCGCGCAGGAAGCCGGCACATTGTCCGGCGGGCAGCAGCAGATGCTGGCGATCGGGCGCGGGCTGATGCTGCGTCCCAAGATCATGCTGCTGGACGAGCCCAGCCTTGGCCTGTCGCCGTTGCTGACGCAGGAAATCTTTGCAATCCTCAAGCGCCTGAACAAGGATGAGGGCGTGACCATGATGCTGGTGGAACAGAATGCCGCCGTCGCGCTGGATCTGGCCGACCGTGGCTATGTGATGGAACTGGGCCGCATCGTGATGGCCGAAAGCGCCGAGCGTCTGGCCGCGTCCGAGGATATTCAGCGGTTCTATCTGGGCCACGCCAACGAGGGCGCGCGCGGTGAACGACGGTGGAAGAAAAGGAAAACCTGGCGATGAACGCAATGACCGACAAGACGCTGAAAGGCATCCGGGTCAACGCCGAGCCGGGAACCAGCCCTGTCCGCATCGACGGGCAGGAAACCATCCCCGCCCTGCTGCGCGCGCGGTGCCGCGAAAACGGCGATGCAACAGCGCACCGGGAAAAGGATCTGGGCATCTGGCAGGCCTATTCCTGGAACGACTACCTGCACCATGTGCGGCTGATCGGGATGGGTCTGCGCGCGCTGGGTCTGGAGCGCGGCGATGTCATCAGCATCCTGTCCGAGGACAACCGCGAATGGATGTATTGCGACATGGCGGCGCAGTGCATGGGGGCGATCAGCTCGGGCGTTTATACCACCGACAGCGCCAGCCAGCTTGCCTATCTGGTGAATGACAGCCAGACGAAGTTCCTGTTCGTCGAGAACGAGGAACAGCTGGACAAGTATCTGGAAGTCGAAAACCAGATGCCCAGCCTTGTGAAGGTGATCATCTTCGATCCCGAAGGGCTGCATGATTTCGACAATGACAGATGCATGTTCCTGTCGGATCTCTATGACCTGGGCCGCCAGAACGATGACGAGGCCCTGTTCAACGCCGAAATCGACGCGGTGACCCGCGACAGCACCGCGGTGCTGATCTACACGTCTGGCACCACGGGCAACCCCAAGGGGGTGATGCTGACGCAGGAAAACATCGTCGCCGGCATGGAGACCAGCCTTTACAGCCTGCCGTTCGAGAAACACGCCGAACAGCTTTGCTTCCTGCCGCTGTGTCACATTCTCGAGCGGATCGTGTCGCTTTACACGCCGCTGGTCGTTTCCTCGACGGTGAATTTCGCCGAAAGCCCGGAAACCGTGTTCGACAACCTGCGCGAAGTGTCGCCGCATGGATTTGTCGCCGTGCCGCGCGTGTGGGAAAAGATCTACTCTCGCATTCTGGTGATGGCGCAGGAAAGCACGTTGCTGGGCCGCTGGGCCTTTGCACGGGCCATCAAGGCCGGTGAGGCGCGGGCGAAATACACGCTCGAGGGCGCCGACGTGCCCTCTGGTGTAGCGATGCGCTACAAGATCTGGGATTTCCTGGTGCTGGCCAATCTGCGCCGGATGCTGGGCATGGACCGTATTCAACGCGGGCTGACTGGCGCCGCGCCGATTTCTCCGGAATTGCTGAAATGGTATCACGCCATCGGTGTGCCGCTGTTCGAAGGCTGGGGCATGTCCGAAACCTCGGGCGTGGGCACCGTCAACCTGCCCGAGGCCAACAAGACCGGCACCATCGGCCAGACCGTTCCGGGCACGCAGCTGCGCATCGCGCCGGATGGTGAAATCCAGGTCAAGGGGCTGAATGTGTTCAAGGGCTATCTGAACAAGCCCGACCAGACCGCCGAAGCCTTTACCGAGGACGGCTGGATGCGCACTGGCGATGTCGGGCGGATCGACAACCAGGGTTTCATCACCATCACCGGGCGGATGAAGGACATCATCATCACCGCCGGCGGCAAGAACATCACGCCCGCCGAGATCGAAAGCCGGCTGAAATTCAGCCACTACATCAGCGACGCCGTGGTGATCGGCGACCGGCGCAAATACCTGTCCTGTCTGATTATGATCGACCAGGAAAATGTCGAGAAATTCGCGCAGGACCACAAGATACCGTTCAGCGATTTCCGCAGCCTGTGCCGCGCCCGCGAGGTGCTGGACCAGATCCAGCGCGAGGTGGACGCGGTCAACAAGGAGTTCGCGCAGGTCGAGCAGATCAAGAAGTTCCGCTTGATCGACGTGCTGCTGACCGCCGAAGATGAAGAACTGACGGCCACCATGAAGTTGAAGCGATCCACCGTCGAAAAACGCCACAAGGCGTTGATTGATGATATGTATTGAAAAGGGCAACAGCCCAAAAATGGGGAGGAAAACCATGACTCATACAAAAACCCTGCTGGCGGCTGCCGCCGTGGCGACATTGGCCGTCGGGGCAAACGCTCAGACGCGCGGTGTCACCGATACCGAAGTCCGCATCGGCGGCGTGCATGACCTGTCGGGCGTGTTTGCCGCAGTCTCGACCCCTGCGGTCAACGGCGCGAACCTCTATTTCGACATGGTCAACGAAAATGGCGGCGTGAATGGGCGCCAGATCAATTATATGGTCGAGGATCACGGCTATCAGCTGCCCCGATCCACGCAGGCTTTCAACAAGCTGATCGAACGCGATCAGGTCTTTGCCATGCTGCTGAACCTGGGCACGCCGATGAACCTGGCCGCCGCCCCGCTGATGGAGCGTCGTGGCGTGCCCAACATCGCGCCGCTGACGGCAGCACGCACAATCCTGCCCAGCATGCCGGAACTGGCGTTCCCGTCCTTCTCCAGCTACTACGATCAGGTCTCGGCCGGACTGGAGTATCTGCAGGCGGAAACCGGTGCGAGCTCGGTCTGCTCGATGTATCTGCCGACCGATTTCGGCGAGGAAATCGCCACGTCGTCGCGTGAAAACGCCGAGCGTCTGGGCATGACTTTTGCCGATGAAACCACCCACCGTCCCGATGACCAGGACTTTGTCGGCGCGGTCAGCCGACTGCGTGCGGCGGGCTGTGACATCGTGACGATGGCGCTGGGCGTGCGGGCCGGTATCACGGTTGTCGCCACCGCCAAGCAGCTGGGTTGGGATGACGTGAGCTTCCTGGCCACCTCGGCCGGGTTCCTCGAGCCGGTGGCCATGGTGCCGGGCGGCGTGACCGACGGTCTGTATGCCGCCGCTGGTTGGCAGGATCTGCGTTCGCGCGCAACCGAAGAAGCCCCGGCTGCCTTCATCGCCGCCTATGAGGCGCGTTACGGCCAGCCGGCAAGCGGTTTTGCCATGCTTGGCTATACCGCCGCGCAGCAGGTGGTGATGGCTCTGGAAGCCGCAGGCCCCGACCTGACCACCGAAAGCTTCATCGCCGGCATGGAATCGCTGAACTACGATGATCCGCTTCTGGGCACGCAGATCGACTTTGGTCCTGGCGATCGCCAGGGTGCGAACGACATCTTCATCAGCCAGGTCGGCGGCGGTCAGTGGAACACGCTGGCCCGCATCGACGGCGACGCGATGTAAGAT
>CAJQNQ010000021.1 GCA_905479725.1 uncultured Paracoccaceae bacterium
CAGCGCGAATTCGGCGATCTCGGTGCGCTGAAACCGGTTCTGGTTGTCATCCGATATCGTCGTCGCCCAGATCTGCCCTTCGGCATCACGGGTGATGCTGATCCCTTCGTGATTGTCCAGCAACCCGTAGCTGGTTTCGACCAGCGTTTGCGGCCGATCCCAGGCGCCGGGCAGGATGCGGCTGATTCGGGTGGCAAAGAACGCCAGCCTGAATTTCCGTTCGAGCAGATACAGCGCGCCGTCAGGTCCGAAATCGGCGCCGACCGGCTTGAAGCTTCCACGCCGTGGCAGATGGGCGATAATGGACCAGCCGTCCCCGGATTGCCGATAGATCGGAAAGCCGGCGGCGGTGGCACTTTCGGTGATGACAAAGGCCGTGCCATCGGCATCGACCGCCAGCGCCTCCAGCGTCTGATTGGTGCGCATCCTCCGCCAACCGGGCGCAACCGGCAGGGCGGTGGGCGTGGCGCGGTCCGAAGCATAGCGCATGACCCGGCTCTGGCGCCATCCTTCGAAGGACAGATGCAACGTGCCGTCCGGCGCCTGATCCATGCCTTCGATGTCGGCGCGGACTTCGCCCAGGGGCGATCCTGAAAGATCAAGCGGCATGAAATGTTCGATCTCGTCGATCCCGGTCAGCCGACCGGCGGAATCGCGCAACAAGTTGAACCGCACGGCAAATCCACGGTCGCTGAACGCAAGCGCGCGGGTCCTGTCGGCGCTCAGCTCGATGGCGGAAAAGCCGCCAAACTGGGCCTCGTCCTTTGCCCAGCGAAACACCGCGTTCGGGCGGGTGGTGATCGCACCGGCGGTCGGGGCGGGCAGCGACAGCGCCGCCGCGCCGGTCAATGCAAGGAAATGCCGGCGGGACAGGCGTAGGCGGGCTTCGGGCGGGGGCATCTGGGTTCCGTTCTTTGTGGCGCGCACCCTAGACGCGCGGCGCGGTGCGGAAAACCTCTCATTCCGACATATCGCTTGAAGTTTACCGGCGCTGGGCGTATAGGACCTTCAACAGCGGCGGCTGAGGGGTGAAAACTCCAAGGCACCACCGGGATTCATGGCGGGCCGCACGGCCCGTTTTTTCATTTCTGGAGGTTCGCCCATGAGCGAGCATATCAGCGACCCTTCGAACATCACCGATCTGGTGGCGCGCACGGCGATCGATCAGCGGCTTGCCGAGATCGTGCGCCCCGCGATCGAGGTCGAGGGTTTCGAACTGGTGCGTCTGCGCCTGATGGCGGGCAAGACCCGGACCTTGCAGATCATGGCCGACCGGCCCGCCGGCGGCATCGAGATCGACGAGCTGGGCACGGTCACCACCAATGTGTCGGCGGTTCTGGATGTCGAGGATCCGCTCGATGACGCCTATGTGCTGGAAGTGTCCAGCCCGGGCATCGACCGCCCGCTGACCCGGCTCAAGGATTTCGAGACCTGGTCTGGCCATGAAGCGCGGATCGAGACCGAGGAACTGATCGACGGTCGCCGCCGGTTCAAGGGCACCTTGCAGGGTGTCGAGGGCAACGAGGTTCTGATCGAGATCGAGGATCAAGGCGCACCCGTTACCATCGGCCTGCAATTCGACTGGCTGTCCGATGCCAAGCTGATCCTGACCGACGAACTGATCGCCGAGACATTGCGCGCCCGCAAGGATTCCGGCGTCATCGACGAAGCCGATTTTGACGATATTCAAACCGAGACCGCTTCCGAGGAGGAGTGATTCATGGCCATCACCAGTGCCAACCAGCTGGAACTGTTGCAGACCGCCGAGGCCGTCGCGCGCGAAAAACTGATCGACCCGGAACTGGTCGTGCAAGCGATGGAGGACAGTCTGGCCCGTGCCGCGAAGTCCCGCTATGGCGCCGACATGGACATCCGCGTCAATATCGACCGCAAGACCGGCCGCGCGACGTTCACCCGCGTGCGCACCGTGGTCGAGGACGATCTGCTGGAAAACTACCACGCGGAACTGACGGCCGAACAGGCAAAGGCCTTCATGGCCGATCCGAAGGTCGGCGACGAGATCACCGAAGAGGTGCCGCCGGTCGAACTGGGCCGTATCGCCGCGCAATCGGCCAAGCAGGTGATCTTGCAAAAGGTTCGCGAAGCCGAGCGCGACCGCCAGTATGAGGAATTCAAGGACCGTGCGCAGACGATCATCAACGGAGTCGTCAAGCGTGAGGAATACGGCAATATCATCGTCGATATCGGCCGGGGCGAAGGCATCCTGCGGCGCAACGAAAAGATCGGCCGCGAGACCTATCGCCCGAATGACCGCATCCGCTGCTTCATCAAGGATGTGCGCCGCGAACCCCGTGGCCCGCAGGTCTTCCTGAGCCGCACCGCGCCGGAATTCATGGCCGCGCTGTTCAAGATGGAAGTGCCGGAAATCTACGACGGCATCATCGAGATCAAGGCCGTCGCCCGTGACCCCGGTTCGCGCGCCAAGATCGCCGTTATCAGCTATGACAGCAGCATCGACCCGGTCGGCGCCTGCGTCGGCATGCGCGGCAGCCGCGTGCAGGCCGTGGTGAACGAATTGCAGGGCGAGAAGATCGACATCATCCCGTGGAACGAGGATCAGGCGACCTTCCTGGTGAACGCGCTGCAACCCGCCGAAGTGTCGAAGGTTGTGATCGACGAGGATGCCGCCCGCATCGAAGTCGTGGTGCCGGATGAGCAATTGTCGCTGGCGATCGGCCGGCGCGGTCAGAACGTGCGCCTGGCCAGCCAGTTGACCGGTCTGGACATCGACATCATGACCGAATCGGACGAATCGGCACGCCGCCAGGCAGAGTTTGCCGAACGGACCGCCCTGTTCATGGAAACGCTGGACATCGACGAGATGATGGCCCAGCTGCTGGTCGCCGAGGGTTTCGCGAACCTGGAAGAAGTTGCCTATGTGGAGCTTGACGAACTGCTGTCGATCGACGGTTTCGACGAGGACACCGCGCAAGAGCTTCAGGCCCGCGCCCGGGATCGGCTGGAAGCGATCAACGCCGCCGCGCTGGAAGCCGCGCGGGCGCTGGGCGCCGAGGACAGCCTGATTTCGTTCGAAGGCCTGACGCCGCAAATGGTCGAGGCGCTGGCCAAGGACGGTGTGAAAACGCTGGAGGACTTCGCCACCTGCGCCGATTGGGAACTGGCCGGCGGCTGGACCACCGAAGGCGGGCAGCGGGTGAAGGATGACGGCATTCTGGAACCCTTCGAGATGAGTCTGGAAGAAGCCCAGCATCTGGTGATGACCGCGCGCATCCAGTTGGGCTGGGTTGATCCGGCCGATCTGGAGCAGGACGCGGACGACGAAGACCTCTCCGCCGATGACGGCGACGAGGAAAGCGTCTGAGGCCCGGAGGCGGAGCGCATGACGCGCGGCGGTCGCACCAAGGACAGGGATGAACCCGAACGGCGCTGCATCGCCACCGGGGAAACCCAACCGCGCGGCGGGCTGATTCGGTTTGTTGTCGGGCCCGATGCAACGGTGGTGCCCGACATCACCGGCAAGCTGCCCGGGCGCGGGATGTATGTCAGCGCCGACCGGGATGCGCTGGAACTGGCGGTCAAGCGCCGCCTGTTCTCGCGCGCGGCGAAAATGCAGGTGACGGCGCCCGAGGATCTGGCGCAACAGGTGCATGATTTGCAGACCCGCCGGGTGATCGATCTGATCTCGATGGCGCGCAAGGCGGGGCAGGCGGTGGCGGGGTATGAAAAGACCCGCGACTGGCTGCGAAACGAGGATGCAGCCCTGCTTATCCAGGCCAGTGATGGCTCGGAACGGGGCAAGACGAAACTGCGCCCCCCGGACGGCGCGCACAGCCATCTCACTTGCCTGAGCGCCGGTGAAATCGGTTTTGCATTCGGCCGGGAACATGTAATACATGCCGCGCTTGCCGCTGGCGGTCTGTGCACACGTGTAGTAGAGGAAGCGGCAAAGCTCGCGCGGATGCGCGGGCGTGACGGTGGTTCGACCACCGGAGAGGATTGACGAGACGCATGAGCGATACAGACGGCAAAAAGCCCCTTGGGCTACGAGGAACTCCGGGTCAGGTGAAGCAGAGCTTCAGCCATGGCCGGACCAAGGCGGTGGTTGTGGAAACCAAGCGCAAGCGCGTCCTCGTGCCAAAATCGGGCGCCCAGGCTCCCTCCGTGGACAATGAAGCCAAGAAGAACGCGCAAGGCGGCAACGCGGGTCGTCGTCCCGCCGGGATTTCCGAGGCCGAGCTGGAACGCCGCCTTGCTGCGGTCCGCGCCGCCAAATCGCGTGAGGTCGAAGAAGCCGCCGCGCGCCTGGCCAATGAGAAGGCGCGCGAGGAAGACCGCGAACGCCGCCGCGCCGAAATTGAGGAGCGCGAACGCGAGGAGCGCGAGCGCGAGGCCCAGCTGAAGGCCAAGGCCGAGGAAGAGGCCCGCAAGGCCGAGGAAGCGGCGAAGGCAGAAAAGGCCGAGAAAGCCGCTGCTGCGGCCCCCGCTGCGCCGGCCGCAAAGGCCGAGGAACGCCCGGCTGATCGTGGCCCGGTCCGTGGTGGTGGGGTTCCCACCCCGCGCAAGACCGACCGGGAACGCGACGACCGCAACAAGGGCAAGGCCCGCAACGATGGCGGAGGCCGCCGCTCGGGCAAGCTGACGCTGAACGCGGCGCTGTCTGGCGAAGGCGGCGGGCGCCAGCGCTCCATGGCCGCGATGAAGCGCAAGCAGGAACGCGCCCGCGCAAAGGCGCTTGGCCTTGGCCAGCAGGCCGAAAAGCAGGTGCGCGACGTGCAACTGCCGGAAACCATTGTCGTGCAGGAACTGGCCAACCGGATGGCCGAACGTGCCGCCGACGTGGTCAAGTCCCTGATGAAGATGGGCATGATGGTGGCGATGAACGAGCCCATCGACGCCGATACCGCCGAACTGGTGATCGAGGAATTCGGACACAAGGCTGTGCGCGTGTCTGACGCCGATGTCGAACAGGTCATCCAGACCATCGAGGACAAGGACGAGGACCTGCAATCGCGCCCGCCGATCATCACGATCATGGGCCATGTGGACCACGGCAAGACCTCGCTGCTGGACGCGATTCGCAAGACCAGCGTTGTGTCGGGCGAAGCCGGCGGAATCACCCAGCATATCGGCGCCTATCAGGTGACCACCGAATCGGGCGCCGTGCTGTCCTTCCTGGACACGCCGGGCCACGCTGCGTTCACCTCCATGCGTGCCCGCGGTGCGCAGGTGACGGATATCGTCATTCTGGTGGTGGCGGCCGACGATTCGGTGATGCCGCAGACGATCGAAGCGATCAAC
>CAJQNQ010000022.1 GCA_905479725.1 uncultured Paracoccaceae bacterium
CGCCAGGATCAGTGCCATCACGTCCCGCGCCGAAAACCCCCCGGTTTCAAACCGTTCGACCAGCGCGACCAGGCTGTCGGCGCCCAGCGCGCCTTCCAGTTCGGCCAGCGCGCCCAGCGTCAGCTTCAGCACGTGCCGCTCGCCGTCGATGACCAGCGCCGCCTCTCCGGTATAGGGGTTGCCCATCAGGCCACCGGCGGCGTGTAGTCAAACGGCGCCGCGGCCGGTGTCGTGGCTTCGACGAAGTCCAGCGCCCCGGCCGAGGCCAGCGTCATCTCATACGTCGCCTCGCCGTTGTAGGACCCCGCATATTCGATGCCCGAGATCTGAAACGGCCCTTCCACCGTGCCGAAATCGGGGATGATGACCTGAAAATCGGGGATTTCACCGTTGAAGAACACCGCCCGTGCGCGTTCGTCCGTCGCCGCGTCCCGAAAGACGCCCGAGCCCGAGATCGACGCCGCCTTGACGCCCGCGCCCGCCAGCAGTTCGCGCCAGCCGCCCAGGCTGTCCAGGCTGGTGACATCCACCGTTTCAGCGTTGAAACTGATCCGCGAGGCGCGCAGCCCCGCAATGGTTTCAAACTGACCGGTGCCGGTCATGTCCATCTTGATCAGCAGATCCTTGCCGCTTTGCACCGCCATGTCGGCACCTCCTTGTTTTGATTTCAGCTTTCGACGCGCACGCGGAACCGCAGGTCGATGCGACGGACCGCGCCGCCCTCGACCCGGCGCGCGCGCGCCTGATGGAACCAGATCGCCACGACCCGCCCGGTGGCGAGCACCGGCTGCGTGTCGGGCAAGACCTGGGAAATTCGCGCCGCCGCGTCCTTGGCGGTCATGAAGCCCGCCGCGTCCGAAACCACGCTGATGACCACGCGATGCTCGGCCCCCGGGCCGGTCACGTCCGAGCGGTCGATGACCTCCTCGGTGCCGATCACCCCATAGGTGCCCTGCGGTGTGCCCGGTTCGGGCGCGTCATGGATACCGCCGGGCAACAGCCCCATCAGCGTGGCATCCCCGGTCAGCGCACCATACAGCGCCTGCTGCAACGCGCTTGCCGCCTGATAGCTCATGCCGGCACCTCTTCCTCGACGTGGCAGACCAGGAACCCGCCTTGCGGATCGGCTTCGCTGACGGCCAGAATGGTGAATATCCGCGTGCCCTCGCGCAGACGCTGATCCGGGCGCGGGCGCTGCGGGCTGCCTTGCGGCGCCGCGCGCATATAAAGGCGGAACCGCATGCGCCCCTCGGGGGCGATGGCGCCGCGTTGCTCGGTGCCTGAACCGGCCCGCAATTCGGCCCACAGGGTGCCCAGCGCCTGCCAGCTGGTGGCATAGCCCCCCGCGCCATCGGGCGTGGTTACCGCTTCCTCCAGCACCATCGGTCGGTTCAGGACATAGCGCATCAGCGATGCCCCCCCGCCGTCACCCGAACCGGGGCCCAGCGCGCCAGCAGCGCCTGAATCCCTGTCGGAAGGCCCGCATCCCCTTCGGCACGATGCTCGTAATACTGCGCGGCCAGCAGCATCACCGCCTGCCGCAGATCGTCCGGGACCGCATCCCAGATCGCGCCGAAACCGGCGGTGAATTCCACCTCGACCTTGCCTTTGGCGGGCACCATCGGCAACACCGCGCCGGTGGCCGCCAGTTGCGGGCGGTGGCGGTCCTCGACCAACCGATACCTGGACGGATCGACCACCGACGGCGCGCCGGTCACGTCGCGCAGGGTGACCGCGATCACCGCGCTGACCGGCGCGACCGGCAATGCCTGCGCATCGGTCCAGCGCCAGCGTGGCAGCGTCAGGCGAAAATTGCGGCGCATCAAGGCCTTGCCGGTGCGCGCTTCGATAGCCGCAATGGCCGCGCGCAGATAGTCCAGCAACAGCGGATCGCCGCTGGCCTCATCCGCGAACCCGGCCCCCAGCCGAAGATGCGCCCGAAAATCCACGACCGGCAGATCGGCGTCATTCACGGTGGTTGTCTCGATCAGGTCCATGCGTGCCTCCTGTGTTCACTGTCCGGCCTTGGAATCGGCGCAGGCGCTTCCCCGCACCGCTCGCACGGATAGGGAGCAGCCGGACGATGCGGGGCCGCATCCCGCCAACGGGAAGACATGCCGCGCCTGCGCCGTCACCGGACCAGCCCCGCCCGATGGGGCTGATCCAATCTCAACCTGGCTTCAGGGCCTTACGACACCGCGAATTTCAAAAGCTTGATCGCGTTGAAGTCGGTCACGTCGCCGCCGACGCGCTTGGTGGCATAGAACAGCACATGCGGCTTGGCGCTGAACGGGTCGCGCAGGACGCGCAGATCGGGTCGTTCCGCCACGGTGTAGCCCGCGCCGAAATCACCGAAGGCGATGGCCGTGGCCTCGGGTCCGATGTCCGGCATGTCCTCCGCGATCAGCACCGGATAGCCCATGAGCTGCGCGGGCTGGCCCGAAGTCAGGCTGTCGGTCCACAGGAACCGCCCGTCCGCGTCCTTCATCTTCCGCACCGCGCCCGCAGTCCGCGAGTTCATCACGAAGGTCGCGTTCGCGCGGTATTTGGCCCCCAGCCCGTAGACCAGATCGACGATCGCATCCGCCGGCTTGTCCACGTCGAATTCCGACGCCACGCCCGTGGCCACATAGCCCAGCGTGCCCCAGACCCAGTTGTCGTTGTCGATCGTCGCGTAGGTCAGGAAACCCTTGGGTTTGTCGATCCCGTCGCCCTTGATGAACGCGCCGGCTTCGGCGGTGGCGAACTTGTCGGCGATCCGGCCGGCCAGCCAGCTCTCGATATCGAAGGCCGCATCATCCAGCAGCCGCTGGGACGCCTTCGGCATTGCCGACAGTTCGTGCAGACGAATCGAGATCCGGTCGAACATCGGGCTGTCGGTTTCGGCAACCATACCGGTCTCGGTCGCCCATCCCGCGCCCATCTCGGTATGATCGACCAGCACGTCGTACGAGGTGGCTTCCACGTTGACGACGTTCGCGACCGACCGGATCGAGGCGGACGACCTGAGCACGGACTTGACCGTCTCGGCGGTCTGCGGATCGACAAGATATCCACCTTCCGCCGACACGGCCGCGTT
>CAJQNQ010000023.1 GCA_905479725.1 uncultured Paracoccaceae bacterium
GCCTGCAGAATCACGCGGTTCAGGACCTCGGCCATGCGCGAGGGATCACGGACCTCTTCCTGGTAGGCGACGCAATCGGCGAACATGTTCATCTGCTCGATTTCCTGGAAACCACCCTGACCCATCGTCCGGTTGGCACCCTGCGGTGTGACCAGCAGAAGCGGCGTGTGGTTCCAGTAGGCGGTTTTCACGGCGGTCACGAAATTGGTGATCCCGGGGCCGTTCTGCGCGATCATCATCGACATCTTGCCGGTGGCGCGGGTGTAGCCGTCCGCCATCATCCCGGCGCTGCCTTCATGGGCGCAGTCCCAGAAAGTGATACCCGCCTTGGGGAACAGATCCGAGATCGGCATCATGGCCGACCCGATGATCCCGAAAGCGTGCTGGATACCGTGGCGCTGAAGGGTTTTGACAAAGGCTTCCTCGGTCGTCATTCGCATGGTGCTGGTCCTCAAAGAATTCGGGGCGGCGGGGGCCGGGTGCTGCGCGCACCGGCGGACGCGCCGGGGCCCGGCCGGCCGGATCGGCTGTTTGTGCAGAAAGAAGGCTGGAATCGTTAGGGCCAGTCTGGGTGTATGGATAAGGCCAGAAAGGTGCCGATCACCCGCCGATCAGCTGCCGGGCAACCGCTGCGTCTGCATTCGCCGCTGGCGCGCGGCGATGCGCGCGATCCCTTCGGGGATGCGGTCGGCGGTGATCGAACTGTAGGCGATGCGGTAATGGCCCGCGCCCTGTTCGGGCAGGTCAAAGAACGGATGCCCCGGTTCGATCAGCACGTTGTCGTCATGCAAGGCCGTGGCCAGATCATCGGCGCTCAGGCCGGCGGGCGTGCGCATCCACAGGCTGGAGCCGCCATCGTCGATGGCCCCGGCAATCGTCAGCCCTTCGGCGCGCACGGCCTCCAGCATCACCGCGCGGCGTTCAGAGAAGCTGCGCGTCAGGCGACGCAGCATGGCGTCGTAATGCCCCAGCGACAGGAAATGCGCGGCGGCGCGTTGCAGCAGGCCGGGCGGATGGCGCAGCACCGTCGCCCTGAGCGCACGCGCTTCGCGAATGAACGGCGCGGGGCCGACAAGAAAGCCAAGCCGCAACCCCGGAAACAGGGACTTCGAGAAACTGCCGACATGGATCACGCGGCCCTCGCGGTCCAGCGATTTCAGGGCGGGCAGGGGTGCGCGGTTATGCGAGATCTCGAATTCGTAATCGTCCTCGACGATCAGCGCATTGCAGTCGGCGGCCCAGGTCAGCAGGGCCTGACGCGCGGCCAGCGGCATGGTTGCGCCGGTCGGGCAATGGTGACTGGGGGTGCAGAACAGGATGTCGGCGTCATCGGGCAAAGCGTCGGGTGACAGGCCCTTCTGGCCTACGCGAACAGGCACCACCCGGCTGCGGGTCTGGGTCAGGATCTCGCGCAGGCCGGGATAGCCGGGATCCTCGATCACCGCGCTGCGGCGCTGGTTCAGCAGCAATTGCGCGGTCAGCCACAGGGCGTTCTGCGCGCCCAGCGTCACCAGGATTTCATCGGTCGAGGCCAGGATACCACGCCGGGGCAGCGTGTGGCGGGCGATGTATTCCAGCAAGCCCGGGTCGTCATCGTCGAACTGGTCATCGGTCATGCGGGCAAAATCCTTTTGCCCCAGCGCCTGCAACATGCAGCCGCGCCAGTTCGCATGGTCGAACAGGCGCGGATCGGCCTGACCGTAAACGAACGGAAAGCGGAACCGCCGCCAGTCGCGCGGTTTGCGCATGGACAGCGCCTTGTCGTCCACCTTGGGCCCCAGCATCCTCGCCCAGTCGACAACATCTGCGCCGCTGGACCGGGCGGGTGGGTAACTGCCCGGCTGCGGCGCGGTTTCGGACACGAAATACCCGGACCGCCCCACGGCCCGCAGGTAATCGTCGGCCACCAGATCCGAATAGGCCAGGGTAACCGTGATCCGGCTGATCCCCAGATGCTCGGCCAGGCGACGGCTCGAGGGCATCTTTTCGCCCGGTCTCAGCCGCCCGGACAGAATGCCCTGCGCCACCATCTGCCGGATCCGGCTTTGAAGCGTGCCATCGACCCCTGGCTCCAACAGCAGACTTTCGACTGAAATGCTCATCCCGGCTCCCTGGCTGCCGGGCCAATCTAGCGCACTCTGGCTCTAACGATAAGGGGGAACTGGCCCTATCGAACGCCCCGCCAAGGCGCGATTGTCTGAGCCTGGATTTTTACCCTCAAATCATGGAGGCTGCGACGATGGACATATCCTCGTTCAATGATATCGGCGCCGTGGTCGAAGCCGACCGCGCGCATGTCTGGCATCACCTGTCCCAGCACAAGCAGTATGAAACCGTCGATCCCCGGGTGATCGTCGAAGGCAAGGGCCTGCGCGTCTGGGATGCCACGGGCCGCGAAACGCTGGATGCCGTGTCAGGCGGCGTGTGGACGGTGAACGTGGGCTATGGCCGTGAAAGCATCGCCAACGCGGTGCGCGACCAATTGCTGAAGATGAACTATTTTGCGGGCTCTGCGGGCTCCATCCCCGGTGCGATGTTCTCGCAGATGCTGACCGAAAAGATGCCGGGGCTGACGCGGGTCTATTATTCCAACTCGGGCTCGGAAGCGAACGAGAAAGCCTACAAGATGGTGCGCCAGATCGCGCATCGCCAGCATGGCGGCAAGAAGTGGAAGATCCTGTATCGCGAGCGCGACTATCACGGCACCACCATCGCCTGCCTGGCGTCCGGTGGTCAGGAAGAGCGCAAGGCGATGTATGGCCCGTTCCCGGATGGCTTCATTCCGGTGCCCCATTGCCTGGAATATCGCAGCCAGTGGGGGCAGGTCGATGATTATGGCCTGCGTGCCGCCAACGCCATCGAAGAGGTGATTCTGCGCGAAGGCGCCGATTCGGTGGGCGCGATCATCCTGGAACCGGTGACGGCCGGTGGCGGCGTGATTACCCCGCCGGAAGGGTATTGGCCGCGCGTGCAGGAAATCTGCAAGAAATACGATCTGCTGCTGATCATCGACGAAGTGGTCTGCGGGGTTGGCCGCACGGGCAAGTGGTTCGGCTATCAGCAATTCGGCATCCAGCCCGATATCGTGACCATGGCCAAGGGTGTGGCGTCCGGCTATGCGGCGATTTCCTGCACCGTGACCACCGAAGCGGTGTTCGACATGTTCAAGGACAACGCCAGCGATCCGATGGGCTATTTTCGCGACATTTCCACCTTCGGGGGGTGCACGGCGGGCCCGGCGGCGGCGCTGGAAAACATGCGCATCATCGAGGACGAGGGGCTGCTGGACAACACAACCGCGATGGGCGAGCGCCTGATGGGCAACCTGCGCGGGCTGATGGAAAAGCATGCCGCCATCGGTGAGGTGCGCGGCAAGGGGCTGTTTGTCGGCGCCGAACTGGTCGCCGACCGGTCCAGCCGCGAACCGTTGGGCGAGGCACAGGTGGCGGCGGTTGTCGGCGCGGTGATGAAGCGCGGTGTGCAGATTGGCATGACCAACCGCTCGGTGCCCGGGTTCAACAACACGCTGTGCCTGTCACCGGCGTTGATGGTCACCGCCGACCAGATCGACCAGATGTCCGACGCCATCGACGGCGCGCTGACCGAGGTGTGCGGGTAGGGCGGGGTTTCACCCCGCCGCCCTTCAAACCCCGCGCGGACCGGCGCGGGGTTTTTCATTGCGGTGCTGCCCGGTGCCACGCGCGCCCTTTACCTGGCCCGTCAGATCGGCAAGTCTGGCGCTTTGCTTCTTGAGCCAGGGCCCGCCTTCATGACCGACACTCCGCATGGCGAATTGACCCTGCAAACCGTTCCCTTCCCCGCCGACACCAACGGCTCGGGCGATATTTTCGGGGGCTGGGTGTTGTCGCAAATGGATATTGCGGGCGGCATCGCGGCGGCGAAACGGGCGAAGGGCCGCACGGCCACGGTGGCGATCAACGCCATGCGGTTCCACGCGCCGGTGCATGTGGGCGATCTGTTCACCGTCTACACCCGGGTTGCTCGCACCGGGACGACATCGGTGACGATTCATGTCGAAGCCTGGGTTGAACGACTGGAAACCGCGCAGCATCTGAAAGTGACCGAGGCCGATTTCACCTTTGTCGCCATCCGGTCCTCGGGTGTGAAGCGCCCTTTGCCGCAAGCCTGAACCGGTCTGAACCGGTCAATGGCGGGCAGGCGCCTGTAGCGTTTTGAGTTTCTGGCGTTTTGGGTTTCTGGCGATTTGCGATAGCATGGCACTGCCCGGTGCCGGGAAGTACGCTTTGTCAGTGCGGTTCCGGGCGCATTGAGGCCGACTGGTTGCGCCTGTCGGTCATCGACAATTTCCACGTGGAGGACTTTTCATGACCAAAGATAACCCGCCCAGCAGACCCGTCCCGGACAGCTCACAGCCCAAAGGCACCAGCAGGGGCCCCGGGTCGGCTCCCAGCACCCAAAAAGGTGGCGACAAAGGGTGATACCGGTGGATCGCAGGATTCAAAGCCGGGCGATCCGCGGGCCGGAATCTGAATTTTGAAAAATGGGCCGGCCACAAGGGCCGGCCAGTCAGCGGCAAACCGGCCATCGGCGGATGACCGGGGCAGAATTTCTCGGGCGGATCAACTGGGGCGGATCAACTGGGGCAGAAGCCGTTTCAGGCGCCGGTTACCAGGTATCGGGGCCCTTGCTGGCAAAACGCTCCACCAGGAAATCGATAAAGGCGCGGACCTTGGGCTGCGTGAAGCGGCCCGGCGGGTAGACCGCGTAGATGCCCAGCGTGGTTTGCGGCAGGTCGGGGATGACATCCTCGACCAGGCCTGCGGCCATCGCCTCGTGATACAGGAAGCTGGGCAGGTAGGCGATGCCCATCCCCTTGACCGCCGCGTTCAGCAACGATTGCCCGTCATTCACCGTCAGCCAGCCGGTGCCGCGCACTTGCCGCACCTCGCCCGATGGAGCGGCGATGCGCCAGACATTGGCGCTGGACTGGTTGGAATAATGCAACAGCCGATGATCGTTGAGTTCATCGATTCGCGTCGGTCTGCCATGCTGCTGGAAATAGCGCGGCGCGGCGATCAGTCGCTGCGTGGTCTCGGAAATCTTTCGGGCGCGCAGGCTGCTGTCTTCCATCTCGCCCAGGCGGATGGCCATGTCGAACCCTTCCGAAATCAGTTCGACATAGCGATTCTTGAGCACCATATTGACGCTGATCTCGGGAAATTCGTCCAGGAATTCATCCAGCACCGGCGACAGCAACCCAACGCCGAAATCTGTGGCCACCGACATGCGCAGCACGCCAGATGGCGCGGATTGCATGGCTGTCACGATACTGTCGGCTTCGCCTGCGTCATTCAGAACCCGGCGCGCGCGATCATAATAGACAAGGCCAATTTCGGTCGGACTGACCCGCCTGGTCGTGCGGTTCAACAGTCGCGCCCCAAGCCGGGCTTCCAGCGACGAGACATGCTTGGAGACGGCGGATTTCGAAATCCCCATCTTCCGCGCCGCGTCGGTAAAACCGCCTTGGTCGACCACAGTCGCGAAGGCTTCCATTTCGGTCAGTCGGTCCATTTTCGCACCCGTCACACATCGTTTTGATGGTTCACTTATCGGCGACAATTGGGGCGCGATTGGGACGCGATTGGGACTGGGCCACGGTTTTATGCGGACAATTGTCGGAAACTTGCGAACAATTATCTGGCGCGTCGC
>CAJQNQ010000024.1 GCA_905479725.1 uncultured Paracoccaceae bacterium
AACTGAACCTGAAGATCCTGCATCAGCATTCCGCGAAATCCAACCCGATGGGCTCGGATTTCGACTATCGCGCGGCATTCAAGAGCCTGGATCTGAAAGCCCTCAAACAAGATCTATCCGCGTTGATGACCGACAGCCAGGATTGGTGGCCCGCTGATTATGGCCATTACGGCCCGTTGTTCATCCGCATGGCCTGGCACAGCGCGGGCACCTATCGCACCTTTGATGGTCGCGGTGGCGGCAGCACCGGCACGCAACGCTTTGCCCCTCTCAACAGCTGGCCCGATAACGGCAACCTGGACAAGGCCCGCCGCCTCTTGTGGCCGGTCAAGAAGAAATACGGCGACAAGATCAGCTGGGCGGATCTGATGCTGCTGGCCGGCAATGTCGCCATCGAATCGATGGGCGGCAAGACCTTCGGCTTCTCTGGTGGGCGCGCCGATGTGTGGGAGCCGGAAGAAGACGTCTACTGGGGCGCCGAAACCGAATGGCTGGCCGACAGCAAGGCCGACAACAGCCGGTATTCCGGCAAGCGCGATCTGGAAAACCCCTTGGCGGCTGTTCAGATGGGCCTCATCTACGTCAACCCTGAAGGACCGGACGGCAACCCCGATATTGTCGCATCGGGCGATGACGTCATCGAAACCTTTGGCCGGATGGCCATGGATGAAGCCGAGACCGTGGCGCTTGTCGCCGGCGGGCACACCTTCGGCAAAGCCCACGGCAATGGCCCCGCCGACGCCGTCGGCCCTGAGCCAGAGGCCGCCCCGATCGAGGCCATGGGTCTTGGCTGGCTGTCCTCGCATGGCACCGGCAACGGGTATGACACCATTACCTCGGGGATCGAAGGCGCCTGGAAGCCAAACCCGACGCAATGGGACATGGGCTATTTCAAGGTGCTGTTCGGCTATGACTGGGAACTGACGAAAAGCCCGGCGGGGGCCCATATCTGGCTGGCAACCAATGTTGCCGACGAAGACATGGTTGTCGACGCCCATGACCCCGGCAAGCGCCATCGCCCGATGATGACCACCGCGGATTTGTCGCTGCGCTACCATCCGAAGCTGGAGCCGCACGCGCGCCGTTTTGCCAAAGATCCAGAGGCCTTCGCGGACGCCTTTGCGCGCGCATGGTTCAAGCTGCTGCACCGTGATCTGGGGCCAAAATCGGTCTATGTTGGTCCCGAGGCACCTACCGAGGACCTGATCTGGCAGGACCCGATCCCGGCGGTGGATCATCTGCTGGTCGACGGCTCCGATATCGCCAATCTGAAGGCGCAGATACTCGACAGCGGGCTTTCAGTCGCGGATCTGGCGGGCACGGCCTGGGCGTCGGCCTCGACCTTCCGCGCATCGGACCGCCGCGGCGGCGCGAACGGCGCGCGCATCCGCCTGGCCCCGCAAAGGGACTGGGCCGCGAACCAACCCGCCACGCTGGCCAGGGTTCTGGCGGCGCTGGAAGGCATTCAGTCGCGCTTCAATGCCGCGCAATCGGGCGGCAAGAAGGTGTCGCTGGCCGATCTGATCGTGCTGGGCGGTTGCGCCGCTGTCGAGGCGGCCGCCAGGGAGGCCGGTCATGCCGTTGACGTGCCCTTCGTCCCGGGCCGCATGGATGCCAGCGCCGAGCAGACCGATGCCGACAGCTTTGCGGTTCTGGAGCCTTTCGCCGATGGATTCCGCAACTTTACCCGCGACGGCTTCACCGGCCCCAGCGAGGAGTTGCTGGTCGATCGCGCCCAACTGCTGAACCTGACGGCACCGGAAATGACCGTTCTGGTCGGCGGGATGCGGGCACTGGGCGCGAATACCGACGGTGTGGCGCATGGCGTGCTGACCGATCGCCCCGGCGTTCTGACCACGGACTTCTTCGTCAACCTGCTGGACATGGGCAACGCCGTGAAGCCCGTGACCGACGCGCCTGGCGTGTTCGAAATCACCGACCGCGCCAGCGGTGCGACGAAGTGGACGGCAACGCGCGCTGATCTGGTGTTCGGTTCCAACTCGCAACTGCGCGCGCTGGCCGAGGCTTACGCTCAGGATGACGCCCAGGGCCGGTTCGTCGCCGATTTCGTTGCGGCCTGGACCAAGGTAATGAACGCCGATCGGTTCGACCTGACCTGAGGATCAGCCAGAAGAACGGCCCCGGCCAGGCGACTGGCGAGGGCTTCTTTTCGGTCGGAGCTTCTTTTCGGAGAGGGCATTCGCTGCTAACCAAGTGTTAACCCTGCTTCGGCAGGGTCAACACATGTCCAATTACCGCCGCCCCCGCGTCACTGGCGCAAGCATCTTCTTCTCGGTCGCCCTGGCGGGGCGCGGTGGGGACATTCTGCTGCGCTACGCCGATGCCTTGCGTGAAGCCGTCACCGTAACCCGCAATGAACGCCCCTTCGGCATCGATGCCTTTGTCGTCCTGCCCGACCATGTGCACGCGGTCTGGACATTGCCGCCGGGCGACCGGGATTATGGTATGCGGTGGGGCGCTATCAAGGCGCGGTTTACGCGGGCGGTCAAATCCTCGGGTAGGGTGGGGTTGCACCCCACCAATGGCGCCGCGGTGGGGTGTAACCCCACCCTACGCAGATCACGATCCAAAGTGAAAAAAGGCGACGCGGGAGTTTGGCAACGCCGGTTCTGGGAACACCACATCCGCGATCAAGCCGATTTCGCCGCCCATATCCGCTATTGCTGGATGAACCCTGTGAAGCACGGGCTGGTCGAACGGGCGGTGGATTGGCCGCTGTCGTCGATCCACCGCGATATCCGGCGCGGAATGGTTGAGCCGGACTGGGCGGGGATGATGCCCGAAGGACAGTTTGGCGAGTAGGGTGGGGTTTTACCCCACCCAACCACCGCAACCATCAAGGTGGGGTGAAACCTCACCCTACGGCGCAATCCGCCGTGGCAACGACGTTCCGACACCTGGTTTCAGCGGCTGAACTTCTTGTATTTCACCCGCTTGGGTTCAACGCTGTCCGGCCCCAGGCGGCGGATCTTGTCTTCCTCATACGCCTCGAAATTGCCCTCGAACCATTCGACATGCGCCTCGCCCTCGAAGGCCAGGATATGCGTGCACAACCGGTCCAGGAAGAAACGATCGTGCGAGATGATGACGGCGCAGCCCGCGAAATCGTCCAGCGCGGCTTCCAGTGCCTGGAGCGTTTCAACGTCCAGATCGTTGGTCGGTTCGTCCAGCAGCAGCACATTGCCGCCCTCGCGCAAGAGCTTGGCCATATGCACGCGGTTGCGCTCGCCGCCGGACAGCAGGCCGACCTTCTTTTGCTGGTCCCCGCCCTTGAAATTGAAGGCCGAGCAGTAGGCGCGGGAGTTCATCGTCATGTCGCCCAGTTCGAGCACTTCCAGGCTGTCGGTGACTTCCTCCCACACGGTTTTCTTGGGGTCCAGCGCGTCGCGCGACTGATCCACGAAGGCCAGTTGCACCGTGTCGCCATAGGTCACGCTACCCGCGTCCGGTTCCAGTTCGCCGGTCAGCATCCGGAACAGCGTCGATTTGCCCGCACCGTTCGGGCCGATCACGCCGACGATGCCGCCGGGCGGCAGCGAGAATGACAGATCCTCGATCAGCAGCTTGTCGCCCATGGCTTTTTTCAGCCCTTCGACCTCGATCACCTTGCCGCCCAGGCGCGGGCCGTTGGGAATGATGATCTGCGCGGTGGACATCTTCTCGCGCTCGGTTTTCGAGGCCATTTCCTCATAGGCGTTTATCCGGGCCTTCTGCTTGGCCTGACGGGCCTTCGCACCCGCACGGATCCACTCCAGTTCGCGTTCCAGCGTTTTCTGGCGCGACTTGTCCTCGCGCGCTTCCTGCGCCAGGCGCTTGGCCTTTTGCTCCAGCCATGCGGAATAATTTCCCTCGTAAGGAATGCCGCGCCCGCGATCAAGTTCCAGGATCCACGAGGTGATATCGTCCAGGAAATAGCGGTCGTGGGTGACGCACAGGATGGTGCCCTTGTATTCGATCAGGTGCTTTTGCAGCCAGGCGATGGTTTCGGCGTCCAGGTGGTTGGTCGGTTCGTCCAGCAGCAGCATGTCCGGCGCTTCCAGCAGCAGCTGGCACAGCGCCACGCGGCGCTTTTCGCCGCCCGACAGGCTGGCCACGGCGGCCTCGTCCGGCGGGCAGCGCAGGGCCTCCATCGCCACGTCGATCTGGCTGTCCAGATCCCACAGGTTTTCGGCGTCGATCTCGTCCTGAAGCTGCGCCATTTCGTCGGCGGTTTCATCCGAGTAGTTCATCGCCAACGCGTTGTAGCGTTCCAGCTTGGCCTGTTTCGCCGCCACGCCCAGCATCACGTTGCCGCGCACATCCAGACTTTCGTCCAGTTGCGGTTCCTGCGGCAGGAAACCCACCTTGGCGCCCTTCGCGGCCCAGGCCTCACCCGTGAAGTCCTTGTCGATGCCCGCCATGATGCGCAGCAGCGTGGATTTACCGGCGCCGTTGACACCGACCACACCGATCTTCACGCCGGGCAGGAAGTTCAGGCGAATGTTCTCGAAGCACTTCTTGCCGCCGGGATAGGTCTTGGACACGCCGTCCATGTGATAGACAAACTGATACGAAGCCATGTGCCGTGCTCCAGAATAACGGGGATTTGCCCCTTCCCCTACAGGGGCAGGGGCGCCGCTGCAAGCACAGGCTCTTTCCCTCGGCCTCGGGTTTTCGCATAGTGGGTGCGAATTGACTGTTTCGGCGGAACCGTGAAACCTGACGAGACCCTGACCCCGGAGTTTTCCATGCCCCTCGACTTTCTTACGGGCGGCGGCATCATCCTGCTGCTGCTGGCCATTTTCATCATCGTTTCGATTTTCCTTGGCGTTCGGATCGTGCCGCAATCGCAGAAATACGTGGTCGAACGGTTCGGCCGACTGCGTTCGGTGCTTGGCCCCGGCATCAACCTGATCGTGCCGTTCATCGACAAGGTGGCGCACAGGGTGTCGATCCTGGAACGCCAGTTGCCCAACCAGCGCCAGGATGCGATCACCACGGACAACGTGCTGGTGCAGGTCGAAACCTCGGTCTTTTACCGGATCATGGAACCCGAAAAGACGGTCTACCGGATCCGCGACGTGGATGCCGCCATCCTGACCACGGTGGCCGGGATCGTGCGTTCGGAAATCGGCACGATGGAGCTGGACGAGGTGCAATCGAACCGCGCCCGCCTGACGCAGAAGATCGGCGCGTCGATCGCCGACGTGGTCGATGACTGGGGGATCGAGGTGACGCGCGCCGAATTGCTGGACGTCAACCTGGATGAAGCAACCCGCGCCGCGATGCTTCAGCAGCTCAACGCCGAACGCGCCCGCCGCGCCGCCGTAACCGAAGCCGAAGGCGCGCGCCGCGCCGTCGAACTGCGCGCCGATGGCGAGCTTTATGCCGCCGAGCAAGCCGCCAAGGCCAAGCGCGTCAGCGCCGATGCCGAAGCCTATGCGACCGGCGTGATTGCCGAGGCGATCGCCAAGAACGGCCTGGAAGCGGCTCAGTATCAGGTTGCGCTGGCCCAGGTTGAAGCCCTGACGCAGGTCGCGGTGGGCGACGGCAAGCAGACGATCCTGGTCCCATCTCAGGCGCTGGACGCCTTTGGCGATGCCTTCAAGATGCTGAAAGGACGCGGATCATGACCGCGATCTGGTGGGTATGGGTGGCGGCCGGGCTGGTTCTGGCCATTGTCGAACTGTTCGCGCCGGGTTTTTTCTTCGCCGGCTTCGCGGTGGGTGCTGTGCTGACCGGCGGGATCATGGGGCTGGGTCTGCCCGGCTCGGGCTGGATGGGGGCTTCGCCTTTCAATGCGCTGATCGTCTTTGCAGTGCTGTCGCTGATCGCCTGGCTGGCCTTGCGCGCGGTGGTCGGGGTTCGCAAGGGGCAGGTGCGCAAGATCGACCGCGACATCAACGAGGACTGACACCCGCGCGACAATTCCGGGATCAGGGCGCGCTGCCGTGCCGCAGCCTTGCCCCGCAACGCCTTGCCACAAAGGATCGGGCATGATTACCGTTACCGCCGAAAGCTTCCGCCTGGCCGAAGTGTTCACCATTTCCCGCGGATCGCGAACCCAGGCGCATGTCCTGACCGTGCGCATCACCCGCGACGGCGTCACCGGATGGGGCGAATGCGTGCCCTATGCCCGCTACGGCGAAACGCCCGAGTCGGTCACGGCGCAGATCGAAAGCCTGCCCGCCGGGATCACCCGCACCGATCTGCAATCCGCGCTGCCCGCCGGGGCAGCGCGCAACGCCGTCGATTGCGCGCTGTGGGACCACGCGGCCAAGTCGTCGGGAAACCCTGTGTGGCAACTGGCCGGGTTGTCCGCACCGGGGCCCCAGATCACCTGCTTTACCCTGTCGCTGGACACACCCGACAAAATGCGTGCCGCCGCCGCCCGCCATGCGCATCGTCCGGTTCTGAAGATCAAGTTGGGCACCCCGGATGACATGGCGCGGCTGGAAGCGGTGCGCGCCGGCGCGCCCCGGGCCCGCATCGTGGTGGATGCCAATGAGGGGTGGACAGCAGAAGTCTATACCGACCTGGCCCCTCATCTGTTGCGTCTGGGGGTGGCGATGGTCGAACAACCCCTGCCCGCCGGGCAGGATGACCTGCTGGCCGAGATCGCCCGCCCCTTGCCCGTCTGCGCTGATGAAAGCTGCCATGACCGCGCCAGCCTGCCGGGGCTGGTTGGCAAATACGACATGGTGAACATCAAGCTGGACAAGACCGGT
>CAJQNQ010000025.1 GCA_905479725.1 uncultured Paracoccaceae bacterium
CTACTGAATTCATGCCCACCTTGTCTGTAAGCTGGGTCATCGCCTGTTTCTCTCTTGAGGGGCGGCAATGCAAGATACAGACCACGGCACTTGGAATCCGGGAATTTTGTGGTGCAGATTTGCCACGCCGCTGCCTTGGTCCTGCCACAACCCTCTGGATGGCCGGTTCGGCGGTGGCGCGCCGTCCGATCCGGATATTGCCTGCAAACCGCTTGTTCGGCCCGGATATCTCATTTACACCATGCGCTATCGCGCGCGTGTGCGCGCATGTGGGCCTGCTTTAGTAGTGGGATATCGCTTGAACGGGGAAAGCACATGGCGGCAAGACCGGCAACAGCAGCCTTGATGGCCCTTGGCACCTTGCTGATTCTGTCCGGCTGCGGCGGGCGCGTGGGCGACATGCTGCGCGGCGACGCAGGAGACCAGGCCACGGCGCAGAGCGAGGCGCTTGAGCAGCGCGCGGCGGAGACCGGAACGATGTCGTCGATCTGGGACCTGATGGCGAATCGTCAGGATCCGTCGACGGTGCTGAGCGTGAACCGCTATATCTGGACCGCCTCGCTGGAGGTTCTGGACTTCCTGCCGGTTGAAACCGTCGATCCGTTCTCGGGCGTGATAACCACCGGGTTTGGCACACCGCCGGGTGGCGGGCGCCCCTATCGCGCCACCATCGCCGTGACCGACGCCGCGCTGGATGCGCGGTCGCTGAACGTTGCCGTCATGACCCGCAATGGCGCGGCCAGCGACGAAACCGTGCGCGCGGTCGAAGACGCCATTCTGACCCGCGCGCGCCAGATCCGGATCCGGGAACTGGGGCTGTAGGCCCCGGCGCCGTGTCGCGGTTGGCCGCGTAATACTGCGGACTGGACCCATCCACACACCACAGGTAAGACACTGCCGGGCCCCACGGCCCGGCGTTTTCATAGTCAGGGAAAGACAATGTCAGGCCAAACCGACGCCCGCTATCAGCCGCAAGACATCGAACCCCGTTGGCAGGCCGCCTGGGACACCGGCGGTTGTTTCACCGCCAAGGCCGACCCGACCCGCCCGAAATATTACGTGCTGGAGATGTTTCCCTATCCGTCCGGGCGCATCCATATCGGCCATGTGCGCAACTACACGATGGGCGATGTCGTGGCGCGCTACAAAAAATCGCAGGGGTTCAGTGTCTTGCACCCGATGGGCTGGGATGCCTTCGGGATGCCCGCCGAAAACGCGGCGATGCAGCAAGGCGGCCACCCGGCGACCTGGACCTATAACAACATCGCGGTAATGAAGGGACAGATGAAACCCCTGGGCCTGTCGATCGACTGGGGCCGCGAATTTGCCACTTGTGACCCGGAATATTACGGCCAGCAGCAGGCGATGTTCCTGGACATGCTCAAGCAGGGGCTGGTCTACCGCAAGAACGCCATCGTCAACTGGGATCCGGTCGATATGACCGTGCTGGCCAACGAGCAGGTGATCGACGGCAAGGGCTGGCGCAGCGGTGCCGAGGTTGAGCGCCGGGAACTGACGCAATGGTTCTTCAAGATTTCCGACTTTGCCGGCGAATTGCTGGAGGCGATCGACACGCTGACGGACTGGCCGGAAAAGGTCCGGCTGATGCAAAAGAACTGGATCGGCAAGTCGCGCGGGCTGCAATTTGCCTTCGACACCGTCGGCGCGCCCGAGGGGTTCGAGGCGCTGGAGGTCTACACCACCCGCCCCGATACGCTGCTGGGGGCGTCCTTTGCCGCGATCAGCCCGGATCATCCGCTGGCCAGGGCGCTGGAAGGCGCCAACCCGGCCATCGCCGCCTTCAACGCCGAATGCCGCAAGACCGGCACCACCGAAGAAGCGCTGGAAAAGGCCGAGAAGAAGGGCATGGACACCGGGATTCGCGTGAAGCACCCGTTCGACCCGGCCTGGGAGATGCCCGTCTACATCGCCAATTTCATCCTGATGGATTACGGCACCGGCGCCATTTTCGGCTGCCCCGCGCATGACCAGCGTGACCTGGACTTCGCCAACAAATACGGCCTGTCCGTGGTCAGCACCATGGTGCCGATGTCGGGCGATCACAGGCTGCCCGAGGAGGGCGGCGAGGCTTATGTGCCGCTGAAATCCGAAACCGTGCGCTGGACCAAGGCGTTCAACTGGCCCGAAGAAGCCACCGGCGAACAGGCGATCGACGCGGCCATCGACCACTGCGAATCGCGCGGAATCGGCCAGGGCGTGACCAAATTCCGCCTGCGTGACTGGGGCCTGAGCCGCCAGCGATACTGGGGCTGCCCGATCCCGGTGGTGCATTGCGAAACCTGCGGCGTGGTGCCCGAGAAAAAGGAAAACCTGCCGATTCGCCTGCCCGAGGATGTCAGTTTCGACACCCCCGGCAACCCGCTGGACCGGCACCCGGCGTGGCGCAACTGCACCTGCCCGGGCTGTGGCGGCGCGGCACTGCGTGAAACCGATACGATGGATACCTTCGTCGATTCGTCGTGGTATTTTGCCCGGTTCACCGCCCCACATGCCAGCACACCGACCGACCCGACCGAGGCCGATTACTGGATGAACGTGGACCAGTATATCGGCGGCGTCGAACACGCGATCCTGCACCTGCTGTATTCGCGCTTCTTTGCCCGCGCGATGCACAAGACCGGCCATCTGCCGGCCAAGGCGATTGAGCCGTTCAACGCGCTGTTCACGCAGGGCATGGTGACCCACGCGATCTACCAAACCCGCGACGACAAGGGCCGCGCGGTCTATCACTATCCCGAGGAGGTCACCTTGCGCGACGGCGGCGGCTATCTGGCTGACGGCACCGAGGTGCAGATCATCCCGTCGGCCAAGATGTCGAAGTCCAAGAGGAACGTCGTCGATCCGGTGGCGATCATCGAACAGTTCGGCGCCGACACCGCGCGCTGGTTCGTCCTGTCCGACAGCCCGCCCGAGCGCGATGTCGAATGGACCAGCGCCGGGGCGGAAGCGGCCTGGAAGCATCTGGGCCGTGTCTACGCGATGGGCGATCGCATTGCCGACATGCCCGCCGATCAGGTAGCCGAACAACCGGGCGCCGATGCCGACCTGGACCGCGCCATGCACCGCGCGATCGATGACGTGACGCGCATGATTGACGGATTCGCCTTCAACAAGGCGATCGCCAAGCTTTATGAATTCAGCACTATTGTGTCGAAGACCAAAGCCTCGGCCAGCGCGCAGAAGCAGGCCGGCCGGGTGCTGGCGCAGCTGATGGCGCCGATGACCCCGCACTTGGCCGAAGAACTCTGGCACCGGCTGGGCGGCGACGGGCTGGTGACCGAAGCGGAATGGCCGAAGGCCGATCCGGCGCTGCTGGTGGACGACACCGTCACCCTGCCCGTGCAGATCAACGGCAAGCGCAAGGCGCAGATCCTTGTCGCTGCCGATGCCAGCAAGGAAGAGGTTGAAAAACTCGCGTTGGCCGATCACTCTGTTCAACGGGCGCTGGGTGGCGCCACGCCGAAAAAGGTGATCGTGGTGCCGGGGCGGATCGTGAATGTCGTTGTCTGATCGACGCAGATTTCTTGCGGGCCTGGGCGCGCTGACTCTGACCGCGGGCTGCGGCTTTCGCCCGGTCTACGGCACCGGCGGCAACGGACGGGCGCTGCGCGGCGCGGTGCGCGCGGATGACCCGGTCTCGCGTGCGGATTTCCAGTTTGTCGCCGCGTTCGAAGATGTGCTGGGGCGCCCGGATGGCCCCCGCTATGCGCTGGCCTACACGATCACCCAGGACGAGGTCGAAGGCGGCATCCTGCAAAACTTCGGTGCGACGCGGATCCAGCTGTTCGGCACGCTCGATTTCATCGTCAGTGACCTGGCAACCGGCACCGAGCGCGCGACCGGGCAGATCCTGGCCAACGCGGCCTATTCCGCCACCAGCACCCAGCTTTCGACCCTGACCGCCGCCGAAGACGCCGAATTGCGCCTGATGCGAATGCTGGCCGAGGGTCTGATAACCCGGCTTTACACCGAGCCTGGGCTGGCCGCACCGGCATGAAGCTGTCCCCGCGCGATGCCGCCGGTTTCCTGAACCGGCCTGACCCGCGCGTCCCCGGCATTCTGATCTACGGCGCCGATGCGATGCGCGTGGCCGAACGTCGCGCGCAGGTCGTGCTGGCGCATGTCGGCCCCGAGGCCGAGGGTGAAATGCGCCTGACGCGGATGCCCGGTGCCGATCTGCGCAAGGACCCCGCCGCGGCGATCGACGCGCTCAAGGCGCAGGGGTTTTTCCCCGGGCCGCGCGCGCTGATCGTCGATGACGCCACCGATGCCGCCGCGCCCGCGCTGAAAACCGCGCTGGGCGAATGGGCCGAGGGCGATGCGATGCTGGTCGCGACGGCCGGGCAGCTGACGCCCGCCTCGAAGCTGCGCAAGCTTTTCGAGGGCGACAAGCGTGCCTTTTGCCTGGCGGTCTATGATGACCCGCCGGGCCGCGCCGAGATCGAACAGATGCTGGCCGCCGAAGGGTTGGCGAACCTGCCGCAGGACACGATGCGCGACCTGGTCGCGCTGGCGCAGACGCTGGAGCCGGGCGACTTTCGGCAAACCCTCGCGCGCATCGCCCTTTATAAATTGAATGACGCTACCCCCTTGTCTCCAGCGGAGGTGGCGCAGCTGGCCCCGCAAAGCGCCGAGGCCGAGATCGACGACATCCTCAACGCCATCGCCGAGGGGCGCATGGCCGATCTGGGCCCGATCCTGTCGCGGCTGGCGGCGCAGGGTGTGCAGCCCGTGGCCGTCTGCATCGGCGCCGCACGGCATTTCAGGCTGTTGCACGCGCTGGTCAGCGATCCGCGCGGGCCGGCACAGGCCATTGGCAGTTTGCGGCCGCCGGTCTTCGGACCGCGCCGCGACCGGATGCTTCGGCAGGCGCAAAACTGGTCCTTGCAGCGGGTGGAGGACGCGTTGCGCGATCTGACGGCCACTGACCTGGCGCTTCGGTCGTCGACCACGGCCCCGAATCGCGCGCTGGCCGAACGCGCTCTGATCCGCCTGTCGCGCATGGCGGGGCGGCGGTGAACTGGGCGGCGCAGGTCCGGTTGCGGGCTCGCCGCGCGGCACCGTGACGTTGCGGCCTCGGGCCTTGCGCGCAATGATCCGGCGTGGCTTGATGGTGCGAACGCCATGCAAAGGATCCCCATGACCCACCCCGCCTATACCGTCATCGGCGCGGCATCGACCCGCGCCCTGCGCCCGATGTGGATGCTGGAAGAGCTGGGCTTGCCCTACGAGCACACCAGCACGAAACCCCATGCCGAGGCGGTCACACGTCATTATCCGCGCGGCAAGGTGCCGGTGCTGCTGGTGGGGGATCAGCCGATCACCGATTCGACGGCGATCATCCAGTATCTGGCCGACGCGCATGGCGCTCATACCTATGCCGCCGGCACACTTGAACGCGCGCGCCAGGACGCCATGACCCACTGCCTGCTGGACGAATTCGACGCCGTTTTGTGGGCCGCGGCCCGCCACAGCTTCATCTTGCCCGAGGAACGCCGCGTGGCGGGGGTTAAAGAATCGCTGAAATGGGAGTTCGAGCGCAATCAGGCGAATTTCGTCAAGCGCATGGGCGAGGGTCCGTTTGTCATGGGCGAGCGGTTCACGGTTCCCGACATCATTCTGTCGCATTGCCTGATGTGGGCGAAATCCGCCAAATTCGACATCACCGAACCGGCGCTGGAGGCCTATCAGGCGCGGATCCGCTCCCGCCCGGCCCTTGCAGCGGCGATCCAGCGCGGCAAGGCAGCCGCCTGACGGCCGTTGGAGCGGGGCCAAGAGTTTTCGAAAACTCTTGGCGCGCTGCCCGTTGGGAAGCACCTGGAACATGGCCAATTTGGCAGCACGTGGCTTCGGGACCAGTGGGCGGCGCCTGGCCTGGGCGCGGAGGGAAGAAAGGCGCTTCGAAGCGCCTTCCCCTGCCCCACGGTCAGCGTCAGATCAGTAGTCGCGCTCGAAGAACACGCCGATGCCCGAGCGACCTTCGGTATCCGCGCGCCCGCGCAGGGTCACGCTTGGTGACAGGTCCAGGTTGATCGACACCTCGCTGCGCCCGGTGCTGTCGATGCTCAGGTCGGTATAGACATCGGCCGACAGGTATCGACCCGCGCGCAGTGCCGTGTTGCCCTGGTCATCCACCGTGAAATCGAGATCGTCCAGCCCCATGGCCTGCCGCGTCCGGCTCAGGATGGACTCATCCGCGCGGCCGGTCAGGGTGGCCACCGACAGGGCCAGCTGAGCGGCCTGGAACGGTGACAGCGATATCAGCGAGCGGCGAAAGATCAACCTTGCCAACACTTCGTCCTGTGGCAATTCGGGGATTGACTGAAAGGTGATCTCGGGGCCATCGGCACGGCCGGATACGCGAACGCTGGTGGTGACGCCGTCGCTTTCGGTGCTGGCCACCAGAGTCACCATCGGCACGAAATCCCCGATCATGCTGGCCGACCCGTCGGTCAGGGTGAAGCGGTTGCCAAGCAGGTCCAGCCGCCCGCGGATCAGGCCGAAACTGCCTGCCGGGACCACCGCGCGCGTGGTTCCCCCCAACCGCAGCGTTCCACCCAGTTCCGCATCCAGGCCGCGTCCGCGCACGAACACCCGGCCCGGCGCATTCAAAGTCAGGTCCAGCGCCAGCGGCACCGGCTGGCGTCCGCCGCGCGTGCCCGATGCGATGCCCGCGGCCTCTCGGGTCCGGCGACTGGCATTGCTTTCGGCAACGTGAACCAAGCCCTGCGGCCCAAATCCCTGCCGGCCCAGCGGCGAATTGGGGATGAAGATCTCGGCCTGATCCACCGTGACTTCGCCGCTCAACAGCGCGCCGGTCTGCAACGGGCC
Organism: uncultured Paracoccaceae bacterium; assembly: GCA_905479725.1. Classification (GTDB taxonomy): domain Bacteria; phylum Pseudomonadota; class Alphaproteobacteria; order Rhodobacterales; family Rhodobacteraceae; genus Pararhodobacter. Next base: position 6,853 of record CAJQNQ010000025.1, read on the forward strand.
GACAAGGCGCGCAACCCCGGTCACGCGCGCCTCGAACAGCCGCGCCTGGCGCACCGTGAACCCCTCAACCGACAGCGCAAGGTCCGCACGTCGGTCACCGGCCAGATCGATCGTGCCCGCCAAACTGCCCGTGCCGCCGGTAAAGGAAACGCCTGTCAGGTCGATCTGGGCGTTCAGACCGTTCAGCCTGGCCTCGGCCTCGATTTCGCGGAATGCGACACCGGCCCCGGGCTGCGCATAGCGCCCGCCGCTGGTCCGCGCGACCAGCCGCAAAGAGTCCAGGCTTGGCGGCCCTTCCAGGCTGCCGCTCATGCGGATCAGACCCTGCACGCTTTGCGGCTCGATCGACGGATTGACCACCGCGCCGTCGACCTGCCCGGAGAAGCTCAGCGCCAGCGTCAGATCGTCGGCGATCCGGCCGCGCGTAGACAGGCTCAATTGCGACGGTCCGCTCAGATCGCCCTGGAGATCGTAGAAACCGGCACCGGCGGCGCGGGCGACCGCGGCGTTCAGTTGCATCGCGCCGCGCATTCC
>CAJQNQ010000026.1 GCA_905479725.1 uncultured Paracoccaceae bacterium
GCCGGTGCGGCTTCGGTCAAGCTCGCCAGTGGTCGCGGATGTGCACGCCGCCAACAGCGAAAACGCCGACAGAGCGGCCAGAGCCTTGATTGCGGTCATTCAAATATCTCCTGAAATATGCCGGACAGGGCCAATTTATCCGGTATTCGCGCGGCGCAACAGGGCCCGTGCCGCGCCAGGTCCTCACGTTCGGCTGATCGGCGGTTCTCCACCGATCCCCGGGGGCCGTCCTCGCGCGGCGCTCAGGCCACATCGGCGCGCGCCGCCTCCCAGGCCAGCATGGCGCGCTTGACCGGCAGGCCCCAGTGATAGCCGCCCAGTTTGCCCGACTTTGCCAGCGCCCGGTGGCAGGGGATCAGCCAGCTGATCGGATTGCGCCCCACCGCCGTGCCCACGGCGCGCTGCGCGGTGGGCTTGCCGACCACGCGGGCGATTTCCGAATAGGTGGTGACCTGGCCCGAAGGCACGCTCAGCAAAGCCTCCCACACCTTGATCTGGAACGGCGCGCCGATCAGATACAGCGGCGCCGGGTCCAGCCCCGGCTGCATCCCGAACGCCGCCAGAACCCAGGGACGCAGGCGTTGCGGATCCTCGACAAACGCCGCCGCGGGCCACCGCCGGATCAGATCCTCGAACGCCGCCTCGGGGCCGGTCTCCGCAGCAAAGCCCATGCCGCACAGCCCCCGCTCGGTGCCCATGACGATGGCCGCGCCGAACGGGCTTTCGAACCAGCCCCAGAAGATCGTCAGTCCGGCCCCGCCGCGCGCGTATTCGCCAGGGGTCATCGCCTCCCATCGCAAAAACAGGTCATGCAGGCGCCCTGGCCCGGACAGCCCGGCGCCATGCGCGGCATCCAGCACAGTGAACCGTTCCGCCAGCAGATGTCTGGCATGACCCAGCGCCAGGTATTGCTGGTAGCGTTTCGGCGACACGCCCACCCATTGCGAGAACACACGCTGGAAATGCGCCGGGCTCATGCCCAGCCTCACCGCCAGATCCTCCAGCGCCACCCTTTCGCCGCCGGCGCCGTCCAGCGCCTGGATTGCCCGGGCGATGACCCCGTAGTGATAGCTGTCCTGCCCGCTCATGCCCAAACCACACCCATCTTTGTGCTCCAAATATCCTGGGGGTGAATGGGCCGCAGGCCCAGAGGGGGCAACGCCCCTTCCCCTTTAGGGCACTCTACCAGCCTCCCTCACCCCGCTTCGACCCGAAACCTGCGCAAATCGCCGGTAAGTGCCGCGTCCACACCATCCCTGACCTCAGCCCGCGCCCGCCAAAACACCCGGCAGGCAGGCCATGGCCTCTGGACGCCATGCCCGCAATGGGCAAAGCTGCGCCGCATCCTTCAGGACCGGTCGAGCCATGCGCCTGCTGATTTCCTTCGCTGCCTTGTTTTCATCGGTCCTGCTGCTTCAGCTCGGTTTCGGCGGTGTGGTGCCCCTGGATGCCTTGTCGGGCACCCTGCTGGGCTTCAGCAGCCAACAGATCGGCTTCCTGGGCTCCGCCCATTTTCTGGGGTTCTTCATCGGATGCTGGTGGGCCCCGCGCCTGATGGGCTCGGTCGGCCATTCGCGCGCCTTTGGCGCCTTTACCGCGGCCGGCACGATCTCGATCCTGGCGCATATGATGTTCGTGAATCCCTATGCCTGGGCGTTGATGCGCGTAGCCTCGGGGCTGGCCGTTGCCGGATGCTACACGATCATCGAGGCCTGGATGCAATCCAAGGTCACCAATGCCACGCGCGGGCGGGCGATGGGGGTCTACCGGATCGTCGATGTGACCGGCAGCCTGGGCGCGCAACTGCTGATCGCTGTGCTGGAGCCGGCGCTCTATTTCAGCTACAACCTGCTGGCGCTGGTCGCCTGCGCGGCGCTGTTTCCGATCTTGCTGACCCGCACGCCCGCGCCTGAAACCAGCGGCGCACCGCGGCTGCGCCCCATGCTGGCGTGGCACAAATCTCCTCTGGGGGCGGTAGGCGTCGTGGTTTCGGGGATCACCGGCGCCGCGTTTCGCATGGTTGGCCCGCTTTACGGCCTGGCCGTCGGGCTCGAGGCAAACCGTATCGCCCTGTTCCTGTCGGCCTATGTTCTGGGCGGCGCCATGGCGCAACTGCCGATCGGCTGGCTGGCCGACAAGTTCGACCGCCGCCATGTGCTGATCGGCATTTCCGTGGCCGCGATCCTCGGCAGCGCCGCGATGGCCGCCGGCGCCTATGGCAATATCGCGACCATCTTTCTGGCGGCCGGGTTCTTTGGCTTTACCACCATGCCGATCTATTCGATCTCCACCGCCCACGCCCATGACTTCGCGGATCAGTCCGAACGCGTCGAACTGTCCGCGGCGCATATGTTCCTCTATGCTGTCGGCGCCATTGCCAGCCCGATGATCGCCTCGGCGCTGATTGCCGGGTTCGGCCCTTCGTCGATGTTCGTGTTCATCGCGCTGGCCCATGTCCTGCTGATCATCTTTGGCCTGGTGCGCATCTGGGCCCGACCTGCGCCCAAGGCGCGCACGCGTTATGTCAACGCGCCGCGCACCTCGTTCATCATTGGCCGCCTGACCCGCTGGGGCCGCGAACGCTGAGGCTTGCCCTTGGGGGCCAGCCCGGTGCAAAAGGCGCCCATGGCCGCGCAACTCGATTACCATACGCTACGCGAAATCTTCTCCCGGTTTCAGGCCCGGCAGCCCGAACCCCGGGGCGAGCTGGATCACACCAACGCTTTCACACTGCTGGTGGCGGTGGCCCTGTCCGCGCAGGCCACCGATATCGGCGTCAACCGCGCCACGGCCGATTTGTTCAAACGCGCCGACACGCCCCAAAAGATGCTGGCGCTGGGCGAGGACGGCGTTATCGAACACATCAAGACCATCGGCCTTTACCGCAACAAGGCCAGGAACGTGATCAAGCTGTCGCGCATACTGGTCGATGAGTATGGCGGCCAGGTGCCCAATTCCCGCGCCGCGCTGGAAAGCCTGCCGGGTGTCGGCCGCAAGACCGCCAATGTCGTGCTGAACATGTGGTGGAAGCACCCGGCGCAGGCCGTCGATACCCACATCTTCCGCATCGGCAACCGCACGGGCCTGGCGCCCGGCAAGACCGTGCTGGCGGTCGAACTGGCGCTGTTGCAGCGCACCCCGGCCGAATTCATGCAGCACGCGCACCACTGGCTGATCCTGCATGGCCGCTATCTCTGCAAGGCCAGGAAGCCCGAATGCTGGCGCTGCCCAGTCGCCGACCTCTGTAAATACACGGAGAAAAACCCGACGCCGCCTTGACCGCGAAAACTGGTTTCCTTCCGCGCGATTTGGGCGGAAACTATGCCATCGTCTGAACCGCACAGGAGGGTTTCCGATGACTGTCACATCCGTCGCATTCAACCGGCGCGCCGCGCTGCTGGGCCTGGGGGCGC
>CAJQNQ010000027.1 GCA_905479725.1 uncultured Paracoccaceae bacterium
CGCCGACGGAGAGCCCGCGCGCGCGCGCCAGCCCGATGATATCGGTCAGGTAGTATTCGCCCGACGCGTTGTCATTGCCAACCCCGTCGATCAGGTCGAACAACAGCGCCGCATCGGCGCACACGACGCCCGAGTTGCACAAGTTGATCGCGCGTTCGGCTTCGGTGGCGTCCTTGAATTCGACGATCCGCTCCAGGCTGTCACCGTCCATCACCAGGCGCCCGTAGCGGCCCGGGTCTGCCGCCTCGAACCCCAGCACGATCACGTCATGCTGCGCGCGGGCCTGAATCATTCCGGCGATGGTGTCGGACTGCACGAAGGGCGTATCGCCATAGAGCACCACGGCATCGCCCCCAACCCCGGCCAGCGCATCCCGCGCCTGCTGGACGGCATGGGCGGTGCCGTTCTGTTCCGACTGATGCACGCAGATCGCGTCCGGGTTGTCGGCCAGCGCCGCCTTTTCGACCAGATCCGCGCCGTGCCCGGTCACCACGACAACCCTTTGCGGCTCCAGCACCGCGCCGGCGCGCATGGCATGCACCAGCAAGGGGGCACCGCCCAGACCGTGCAACACTTTCGGCAAATCCGAATTCATGCGGCTGCCCATCCCGGCGGCCAGAATAATCAGCGATATCGGCATAAATGGAATTCCTCAAAGTGCTTGCGGCCCTTTTTAGCCATGCGCCCGGTCAATGCAAGACGCGCCGGGTTCACACCGCGTGACAGACTGAAACACAGGCGAAACGCCGCGCAAATGGGTGGCTTGCGGTTGCGCGCGAAGCTTGTTCAAACTGGGGGTGCAAACCAGCAGGAGCAGAGCATGGCCCTTGAAGACGCCAAGACCGAAGTCGACGCCGCGTTCACCCGCAAGAACCGCCGCGGGTTGTCCTTTGAAAACGCTTTCGGCGGCGCGGTCAGCTTTCTGCGGCGTCAGTATTCGAAAGACCTGACCGGCGTCGATATTGCCGTTACGGGTGTGCCCTTCGATCAGGCGGTGACGCACCGCACCGGCACCCGCTTTGGCCCCCGTGCGATCCGCGAGGCTTCGACCCTGCAACCCTATGATCCGCCCTATGGCTGGGGCTATGATCCGCTTTCGGAACTGTCGATCGTCGATTATGGCGACATGGCGTTCGACTACGCCAAGGTCAGCGATTTTCCCGCCACCCTGCGGGCGCATATCCAGGGCATTCTGGCGTCTGGTGCCGGATCGCTGGTGCTGGGGGGAGACCATTACATCACACTGCCGATCCTTCATGCCTATGCCGAGAAATTCGGGCCCATGCGGGTGATCCAGTTCGATGCCCATTCCGACCTGTGGGAAGATGACGACCTGAGCCGCATCGACCACGGCACGATGATGTACAAGGCGGTGAAACAGGGTTTCGTGGACGCGCGCCATTCTGTGCAGATCGGCATTCGCACGGAATGCCCGGATTATCTGGGTTTCAACGTGATCGACGCGCCCGAGCTGCACCGGATCGGCCCGCAGGCGGTGGCCGCGCGGGTGCGCGACATTGTCGGCGACGCACCAACCTACCTGACCTTCGATATCGACGCGCTCGACCCGGCCTTCGCGCCCGGCACCGGCACGCCGGTCTGGGGTGGATTGGCCAGCTGGCAGGCTGCGGCGATCCTGCGCGGGCTGGCCGGGATCAACCTGGCGGGGGGCGATGTGGTCGAGGTCTCGCCGCCCTTCGATCCCAGCGGGGTGACCGCGGTCGCCGGCGCGCATGTGGCGATGGAGCTGCTGTGCCTTTACGGCTGGACGCGGCGCGCGGCTGCTTTAGGGTGATCCGCAAACGAGGGGCGCGATGAGGACAGCAATGACGGTATTCCTGGTATTTCTGGCGGCTTTGCTGCTGACCTTCGCGGGCTTCGCGCTGTGGGTGCGCATCGCCCCCACCGACCCGGGTGTCTGGCATGTCGAACCGGCCAGCGCGCCCGACCCGTCAACACCCAATTTCGCGCGGGTCGACCGGATGACCAGCTTGTCCCCGGACGAAACCGCCGCCGCGATCACCGCGCAGGCCCAGGCCGAAGGCGCCCGGATTCTTGCCGGGGATTGGCCGCATGTGACCTTCATCGCCCGCACGCGGCTGATGGCATATCCCGATTTCGTCAGCATCCGCCTGAACGCGGTTGACGGCGGCACGCAGGTCATCGCGTTTTCGCGGTCACGTTTCGGCTATGGGGATGCCGGAGTGAACCGGGCGCGTCTGCGCCGGTGGATCGGGCGACTGCCGCAATAGGCCAGCGTTAGCGGCACTTTCGATCGCGGCGCCCGTCCGGCCAATGACGTCAGACGGGTTTCCCCATCCGCCCGGCCAGATCGCAAAAGAACTGCCACGCCACCCGGCCCGAGCGCGAGCCGCGCGTCGCCTGCCATTCGATCGCTTCGGCGCGCAGGACGGCCGGGTCGACGTCCAGCCCCCAGGCCTGAATGTATCCGTCGATCATCGCCAGATATTCGTCCTGCGAACACGGATGGAAGCCCAACCACAGGCCGAACCGGTCGGACAGGGACACTTTTTCCTCGACCGCCTCGGACGGGCTGATCGCGCTGGAGCGTTCGTTCTCGATCATGTCGCGCGGCATCAGGTGGCGGCGGTTGGACGTGGCATAGAGGATCACGTTGGCCGGCCGCCCCTCGATCCCGCCATCCAGCACCGCCTTGAGCGATTTGTAATGCGTGTCGTCATGGCTGAAGCTCAGGTCATCGCAAAACAGCACGAACCGCTGATCCGGAGCCTGGCGCAAACACTCCAGCAGGCGGCCCACGCTGGGCAGATCCTCGCGCTGGATCTCGACCAGGGTGCAGGGCAGATCGCGCTCCAGCACTTCGGCATGGATCGCCTTGACCAGCGAGGATTTCCCCATGCCGCGCGCGCCCCACAGCAGCGCATTGTTGGCGGCGTGACCGCGCGCGAATTGCAGCGTGTTGTCCAGCAGGATGGTGCGCACCCGGTCGATGCCGTGCAGCAGCGCCAGCGGCACGCGCGACACGTTCGCCACCGGTTCCAGCCGGTCGGGCGCGGTGTGCCAGACGAAGGCGTCCGCGCGGGCGAAATCAGGGGCACTCGCAGGTGGCGGGTTCAGGCGCTCCAGCGCCTCGGCAATCCGCCGCAGGGCATCGTCGCTCATAGATCCTCGTCGTCTTCGTCGTAGAGCCCCTCGGCCTTGAGCTGGGCAATGCGCTTGCGTTCGACACTGGCGACCAGGAAGATCGAGATCTCATAAAGACCATAGACGACGGTGAACAGGATCACCTGCGTGACCACGTCCGGCGGGGTGACCAGCGCGGCCAGTGTCAGGATGCCAACGATCGCCCATTTGCGCCCGCCGCGCAGCCCCTTGGCCGACACCAGACCTGCCTTGCCCATCAGCGTCAGCAACACAGGCAGCTGAAAGGTAAGCCCGAAGGCGATGATCATTTTCAGTGTAATATCCAGGGTTTCGTTGACCTTGCCGTTGAAGACAATGCTGATGCCTTGATCCTCGGCCACGGCTGCCAGCGGCACGTCCGCGCCCTGTGCGAAATAGGCAGTAACCAGCGACGGCAGGTCGGCGAACCCCAGGAAAAACCCCATCGCCAGGGGAACGACCACGAAATGGGCGAAAGCGGCGCCCAGAAGGAACAGGACTGGCGAAGCGATCAGAAACGGCAGAAAGGCGCCTCTTTCGTTGCGATAAAGGCCCGGCGCAACGAAGCGCCAAAGCTGATAGGCGATGATCGGAAAGGCCAGGACAAAACCGCCGACCATCGCGATGCGCACCAGCGTGAAGAAATATTCCTGCGGAGCGGTGTATTGCATCACCGGGTTCGGGTTGCCCAGGGCGCGCATCGTCTGCTCGATCGGCATCAGAAGGAAATCAAGCAGCTGATCGCCGAACACGAAGCTGAACAGCATGGCCACGACAAAGGCCAGCACAGACCAGATCAGGCGGGTGCGCAACTCCGCCAGATGCTCGATCAGCGGGGCCGAGCTGTCGTCGATCGGTTCGTTGGCGGACTTGTCGGCGGGCATGTGCGGATGAACCTCAGCTTTGATCGTCGCGGGTTTGCGGGTCAGAGGCGGGCTCGGCTTCGGCCTGATCCGGCGCGGCCGCTTCGCTTGGACGGGTCTTTGAAACGCGCGGCGGCGCCCCGGCTTCGGCATCCGCTTCGCGCTGTGCGCGCAATCGCGCGGCCTTTTGGCGGGCCTCGGCTGCCTTTTCGGCGCGTTTCAGGCGCGCGGCCTCGACCTGGGAGAACTCGCGGGCCATTGCGGCGTCATGTGCGGCGTCATGTTCGGCGGCGGCGGCCTCATCCGCGTCCGCTTCGTCGTCGAAATCCTCAGCCTCGAAATCCTCGGCCTCGATGGCCGTGGATTCGGGTGTGGCCTCGGTGGCAGGTTTGGGGCCCTGGCGCTTTTTGACACTGTCGCCGCCGATGGACCTGAATTCGTCCTCGATCTCGTCGAACCCGACGGCATCGGTGAATTTCTTCTTCAGCCCCTTGCCGGTGGTCACATCGGTGAC
>CAJQNQ010000028.1 GCA_905479725.1 uncultured Paracoccaceae bacterium
ATCGCCGAGACCTGCCGCGACACCGCCTGACGCCCCGTGCCTCAGGTCCGCCCCGTGCCTCAGGTCCGCCCCGTGCCTCAGGTCCGCCCCGTGCCTCAGGCCCGCCTCGTGCCTCAGGCCCGCCCCGTGCCTCAGGCCCGCAGCGGACTGACATGCCAGGACACGGTGACGGCGGCCACGGGCACGCCGGTTTCATCGGTGATCGTCACGGTGATCGGAAAGGCCACCTTGCCCGCGCTTGCCAGCGTCGCGCGCACGGCGTCCACATCGCCATCGACCCGCGCCTCGGCGGTCAGACTGCCCTTGGCGACCTTCAGATAGCGGATTGACGCTTCAGCCGCGACGGGGCGCAGGGACAGAAGGTTATCGGCAAAACACCCGGCCAGCGCCGCCCCTGATGCGGCCTCGGCCAGGGTGAACATCGCACCGGCATGAACCGTGCCGATATGGTTCGACACTTCTGGGCGCATCGGCAACGCGGCGCGCGCGACACCGGCGCCCACCTCGTCGATGGTGACACCGGTATGGGTCGCATAGGGCACGGCGCGCGACAGATGTGCCTTGATCATCTCATAGGGGTTCATAGGCGTCTCCTGAATTTTCCGGCGATCCTAGGTCGCGCCCAGGGCAGGTCAATGCAAGCGTCGCGTCAAGGCCGCTCAGGGGGCCTTGCGGCGAAACCCGCCCCCATCTTTGTGCCAAGAATATCCTGGGGGTGAATTGGCGCGCTGGGGGGAGCGGAATAAATTGAAATGAGGGGCTCAAAGTGTTTTTGAATGGGGTTTTATTGGCCCCGGAAAACAGGGGTGGGCGCTTGCGGGCGATGCCTGGGGACATGGGCTCAAACGGCGCAGGGTAAATTTGAACGGGGCCGGGGGTGGCCGGTGGCATCCGATTGCGGAAGGCGCGGCAGGCGGAACCGGGCGATGACTGAGCGGCGCGATCAGAACCGTGATCTGGCCCGCGATCTTGACCGCGAGAACGTGGTGAACGAGGCCGTGGCGATGCCGACCGGGTTGCAGAACCTGATGGCCGAGACCCGCGACAGGTCCGAGGAGCCGGTGGCGGGGCTTTGCGCGCTGCTGTCCTGCGTGGTGGCAGAGCTGCGGCAGGATTGCCGGTGAAATCCGGGGTGCCGGGGCTCAGGCTTGCGGCCCCCCGCCTGTCCGGCGCAACGTCAGATCGCCGGAGCCAGATCGCTGGAGCCAGATCGCTGGGGCCAATTCGCTGGGCGCGTTGAAGATCACGCTGCGCAATTCGTCCGTCGCGGGGGTTTGTCCCGGTCCTTGCGGCGGTGCTCGGCGGCGCGGCGATGGAAGGCGGCGCGGCGCTGGTATTCGCGGTATGCCGCCCAGTCCGTGGGATCGCGCCCGGCCTGGAGATAGGCGGTGCGGTGGCGTTCGGCCCTGGTCGCGTAATATTCGGCCAGGCCTTGTTCGATATCGGCGGGATCCGGGCGGGCGGTCAATTGTCCACCTTGCCGTCGAGCTTGCGCTCGATGCGCTCCAGCTTGCGGTCGATCCGGTCCTGGGTGTCTTCGTGAGGCTTGGACTGGATGTCCTGCTTCGTTTCCAGGATCGCCACGCGCCCCTTGAGGTGAAACCAGTGGGCGACCAGACCGATCCCCTCGGCGATCGAGGCGACGAAGCGCGCGCCTTCATCGGCATAATCCAGCGCGGCCAGGCTGGCGGTGATCTGGGCGATCACGCTCGATGTCGCGGCCAGGACCTCGGTTGCGGCGGCTGAAATCGCCGGAAACCGCTCTTGCAGCGCATCGGCGTCTGCCAGCGCCCCGGCGTTGGCCCGGATCGCCGCTTCCTGGCCCCACAATGCGGAAATCAGGCGAACCGCCTCGTCCGAACCGAAGGCCTGCTGAAGCTCGAAATTGGCCTGATCGGTGAAGCCTTCGGAATAGCGCGCCTGAAGGTCTGCCATGACATCGGCAAGCCCGCGCAACGGCCCAGCCTCGTCGATCATGCGCACCTGGGCGCCGCCCTTGTCCTCGAAGGCGCGTTGCGCGCGCCCGGCGGTGCGGGCATAGGCGGCCAACCAGGGCGTGGCCATCGCCGCGAAGCTGATGCAGAAGGCGGTGGGCCCGAACTTCGGGGAGAGCGTCCGACCTTCTGTGTATGAGTAATTTGGCCCATGCTTTGCCAACGAAGGAGCATGACGACAATGACCATTTCCAAGGAACTGCTGGACGAGTTGCTTAGCGGCGTTGAACGGCCTGAGGATTTGCTGGGCGACAAGGGCCTGATGAAGGAACTCAAGGTCCGGCTGATGGAACGAATGCTGGGCGCGGAACTGACCGAACACCTTGGTTACGAACCGCATGGTGAGCCTGCCAGCCAGCAGACCAACCGACGCAATGGGGCGACGCGCAAGATCTTGAAGGGCAATGACGGCGCCGTGCCCATCGACATTCCGCGAGACAGGGACGGCAGTTTTGAGCCGGAGTTGATCCAGAAAGGCCAAACGCGGATCGACGGGATGGATGACAAGATTATAGGGCTTTATGCGGCTGGCCTGTCGACCCGCGATATCCGCACTCATCTGGAAGAGGTTTATGGTCTGAAGGTGTCTGCCGACCTTATCAGCCGCGTCACCGACGCAGCTCTTGAGGAGGTTTCAGACTGGCAAAACCGAGCGCTGGAACCGGTTTATCCCATCCGTCGTCGGGAAAACGATCCCCCGGATCGTTTTCTGATCCGCCTCCATCCTTGATGCTCTGCGGGTCAAAATCCGGGATGCGGAAAGCCGTCAGGTCAAAAACAAGGCGGTTTACGTGGCCCTGGGCGTCACCCCGGAAGGCGAACGAGAGGTTCTGGGCCTGTGGATCGCAGCCAACGAGGGGGCCAAATTCTGGCTCTCAATCATGAACAATCTCAAAAACCGAGGGCTGGAAGATATCCTGATTGCCGTTGTGGACGGCCTGAAAGGCTTCCCTGATGCCATCAACGCGGCCTTCCCAGACACGACGGTCCAGACCTGTATCGTGCATCTTGTGCGCCATTCGTTGAACTTCTGCGGCTGGAAAGACCGCAAGGCCGTGGCCAAAGACCTGCGCCGGATTTATCAGGCCGTGGACGACGAGGATGCCGCCAAAGCGCTGGATGATTTCGAGGCCGAATGGAGCGGAAAATACCCCTCAATCGCGCCAAGCTGGCGACGCGCATGGCAGGAGGTCATCCCGTTCTTTGCATTCCCGCCAGCGGTGCGCAAAATCATCTACACCACCAACGCCATAGAAAGTCTGAACCGGGTGATCCGCAAAACCACCAAAACGCGCGGCAGCTTTCCAACCGATGACGCCGCAACAAAGCTGATTTATCGCGCGATCCGCAGCTTTGAGAAAGCTGGCAGGTGCGTCAGGGAATGGGTTGCTGCTCGCAATCAATTCGCTATTCCTTACCCAGAACGGCTCAACAAATGACCCGTTTCAAACGCATGGGCTGAACCCCATACACAGAGCTTCGGATACTCCCAACCCGGATGGCGTGATCGGCCCGGTGACCACGGCCGCCATCAACCGCGCCGACCCCGACGAACTGCTCATCCAGTTCCTCAGCTGGCGGCTGCGCCGCTGCGCCTTCACCGCGAATGCCGCAACCTACATGCGCGGCTGCAAGACTTCCTGGCCCGCGAAGTCCGGGGGGCGTGATGCGCATCAAGTATTTCAAACCCAGATCGCTGACCTGGTGGGCCTCGGCCGCGCCGCTGGCCGTCGGGCTGGTGCTGGCCACCGAACCCCTGCACGCGGCGTTTGATCTGGCGCAGACCCTGCGCAACCTGACCGGCGAAGTGCCGCCGATCATGCTGATCAACGCAGGACTGGCCGGCATCGGGATCCGGCGGGCAATGCCATGACCTGGATCGCCCGCCTCATTCCCTCGCGCGCGGCCCTCGCCGCCGCCCTCGCCGCGCTGGCCGCCGCCCTGTTCGCCTGGGCGCGCCGCGACGCCCGGCAAGACACCCTTTCGCAGCTCAAGGAAAAAGACCAGGACAATGCCAAGGAAATTCGCGATCGCGTCAGTGACAGCCGCGCTGATCCTGAGCGCCTGCGCCCCTTCGACGGTGCCGGCTGGCGCGACTGACGCCGCCCTGTGCCGGGCGTGGGGCGAAAGCCTGCCCAGCCGCTCGCGCGCCGATACCGAACAGACCGCGCAGGAAATCGGCGCGGCCTATGCCGACTTCGCCGCCGCTTGCCCGGACGCCACCCATCTGATCCCACGCGGAAATACCTCATGAACATCTACTCATTTGCGAAATCGCTGATCGAAGGCGTCATGTTTGGCATCGGCGACGGTGCTGGCGTGTTTGTCTTTTTCAAGCTCTTGCACGTGGCGGGTATCGGTTGAATGCCTGTTGAACTCAAAGATCTGATCGCCTGGGTCGTTCTGGCGGTTGGTGTTGTCGGCCAGTTCTTCCACCTGAAAGGGCGGGTTGCGCTGATCGAAGCGCGGCAAAAAGACCTGCGCGCAGACCTCAAGGAAAGCTTGGAAAAGATCGACAAGAAACTTGATCACATCGACCGCAAACTTGACCACAAGGCTGACAAATGACCGACCCCAACAACGGACAGACACCAGACAGGGCGGCGATTGCCCAGGGCATCGCGGACCGGCAAGCCGAACTGGCCGAACAGTCCCGCCGTGCCTATCATAAAAATGGAAAGCAGCCCTGTGACTGGGCCGCTTTCAAAGATCATCAAGCCCGGGCAATGCGTTTTCAGCGTGCCGCCGACGCGCACCGCAACCGATCCGGCACGCAAGAGAACAGCGTGTAAAAACTGTCAGACCATTCCAGTTTATTTTGGTCCGGTCAGAGTGCACAGGCACAAAAGCCAAGGGCGATTTGACCGATGATTACCAGCGCAACACTTCCCAAGGCCACACGAAATGCCCATTTCATCTGCGACGAGCTGGTGATCATCCGGGCATCGTTGTATCGAATGTGTTTGTCGTGGAAGCCACCCATTTCCGTCAGCACATCGTCAATCGGGCGCGCTGCGTCGATGTCGCTCTTGAAATTACTGAACTCGGCCCCCGGCGCATAGAAGGCTGTGGGGCGGGCAGAATACCATGCCAGACATGTGGCAATCACCAAGCCGCCCGAACCCACTAGCAAGAGCCAAGAGGCAGTCACATTCTCGGCCAAAGCCGCCAGAATTGCAGCGGCTGCACTTAGCATCCCTGCCACGCCCATCGCCCGCTGGTCTGCCGCAATTGCCGAAGTGAACTGCCACTCAAGGCGTTGATCAGCCAAGCGATACGCTTCCCGTATTGCCGCGTTAAAATTGTCCATCGAATTATCGTTCCACGATAGGTAGATTAATGGCCCAGGAACCAGAGCCTATTCAAAGAAGCCCCGGAACCAACCGCCCGGTGCCACCGCCGCCGCCCCGGCCTGCGCCCATGCCGACAAAGAAAAGGACCGCAACCGAACCGCGACCGATCCAGAAAGACGGCGGCGACCCACCACCCCGCTGATCCATCGCGCCCATTTCAGGTTTCCTCAATCGGATACCACCACCAATGCGAGCGCGGGATGGCGGGGGACTTGCCTGCCTCGTCTTCGACCCAACCGGTCAGCGTGACCTTGCGGCGGCGGCGTTGTGTTCGGCGGCGAAGCACTGGTTGAACGCTTTGGGTCGGGCTTTCCAATAGGCGTCCACCGTGTCCAGCTCGGCCCTCTGCGCATCGTTCAGCCTGTCGCGCACGAATTCCAGCGCCGACCGGTTGTGCAGCAGTTCGTCCATCTCCCAATCAAAATCGGGATCACCAATGCAATCGTAGCAAGACAGGGAATAGTCGATCACGCTCAAGCTGCGCTCGACTGTCTTGTCGCCCTTGCTCAAGATGTAAGCCACTGCCAGGACCCTTTCCGCTTGGTGACGCGATGCGCCGCCGTGATTTCCATATTGCTGCTCAACCCACCACGCCAGTGATGCGACAGGATGGTGTTTTCCTCAAGGTCCACCACCGTGACCAGATACCCCGGTTCGTTGTGGGTCCGGCTGGCCTGCGGACGGGCGAACACCGCATGCAGCACCACCTGGCCGGGTGCGTTGGCTTCATTGCGCCCCGGCACCCGCGCGGACAACAACACCTGCGCCGCGGGATCGGCGATCAGCGCCCTGGCATCAGCCTCGTAGTCGCGCAGGCGCCGCGTCGGAATATTGGCGCGGTGGCGCTGAAACTTGGCCCGTGCCGCACGCTCGCCCATGAACCCGGCCTGCACCGCGCGCGCGCACGAAGGCCAGATCGCCCCGCTGCGCCGGCTCCCGGTCGGTCACGCGCTGGCGCAGCTCCCCCACCGGTTCGCCGCGCGGCGGGCCAAACCAGGCGACCGTGACGGTGCGACAGCGAAAGTGATAGGGCGGGGCGGCGGTGCCCCGACCCAGCGCCGGGGTCGGCGTGGCGCTCAGGTCGGCATCGGCGCCGTGCATCTCCCGGGCGGCGCGCGCGGCGGGCTCGTTGCGGCTGGCCACCGCCGCGAGATAGGCATCGCGCTGCGCGCGCATCCGGGCAACCGGAATGATCCGCCCATGCATCTGCCGGCAGACCGGCGTCGTGCGCTCATCAAGCCGGGCGCGCAGCTGAACCCGCGCGATCCCGGCGCGCTCATACCCGGTCACGCGCCCCATCTCGCGCGTCTTGGTGGCGGTGTGATCGGCCAGCGTTTCCCAATAGGCGCGCCCCCGGTCGGTCAACCCCGCGAAGTCCCGGGCGAAGCGCGCGGCCAGTTGCTCGCGCGTCATGCCTTCGGTGAAATAATCCTCCAGCGCCGAGGCCAGAAGGTTCTGTGTCCGGATGTTCCACGAATTCCCGACCCAATACAGATTGCCGGTTTTCAGCACGTCCAGCGCATCCAGATCGGGGCGCATGAAGGAGGGGGGCAACGCCCCCTTCGCCACGCCGGTAACACGCGCCTCTCAACCGCGATGCGCGCCAGCCGCCAGTTCGGACACGAAGCGCAAGACCTCGGACACCGGCTTGCCGGCGCCAATCTGGTTGACGATCGCCGAGCCGACAACGCAGCCATCCGCGACCGACGCGATGTCCTGCGATGCCTCGGGCGTGGTGATGCCGAAGCCG
>CAJQNQ010000029.1 GCA_905479725.1 uncultured Paracoccaceae bacterium
ACACCACCCGCAACGTGCCGAACGCCGACGACGTCTACGCGATGCTGATCGACGCCCATGAGGGCCTGTCGAAAGACGAAAGCGACGCGTTCAACGCCCGCCTGATCCTGACCCTGATCAACCATATCGGTGACGCCGAAATCATCGCACAGGCACTGAAGCTCGCGAAAGGCTGACCCGGTTTCGGCGGCAATCGCCGCGCCTTTGACCCGGGCCCGAAACCGTCACGCGGATCCAAACAATTTGAATAAAATTGTCCATCTTTGTGCGGAAAATATCCTGGGGAGTGAATTGGCGTAGCCAAGAGAGGGGCAAGGCCCCTCTCGTTCAGCGCATGCCGATGCCCAGCTGCATCAACCCCTTGCGCACCGGAGCCAGCGAATACAGCGCGTGCAACGCGCCGGCGCGGGCATCGCGCAAGGGCCGGCTGGCCAACATCGACGCGCGATTGAGCGCGTCGATACCCGCCAGCCGCAGCTTGATATCCGGCATCCGGCGGCGCTGATAGGCGTCCAGCATTGCCACATTACCCAACATGTCTGGGCCCAGCGTGTCGGGCGTCGACAGTTCGATCAGCGCGGTCAGGTCCGCCAGACTCATGTTCAGGCCCTGGGCACCGATCGGCGGCACGACATGCACGGCTTCGGCCATCAAGGCGGTGCGCTGACCGGTCATCCGATTGGCCATCTGGGTGATGATCGGCCAGACGGTCAGGGCGGAAGCCTGCTCCAACCATCCATAGAGCCCACACGAGCGTTCATTCATCTCCAGCGCGAAGGCGTCGCGCGGCAAGGCGCGCAGACGCTCGATCTGCGGCCCGGTTTCCATCCACACCACAGCCGAACAGGGTCGGCCGTCATGGTCGGGCAAGGGGACCAGGGTGAAGGGGCCGCCGCTGCGATGCACTTCGGTCGAGACGTTGTTGTGCGGCGCCTCATGGGTCACGGCAAAGGCCAGCGCCCTTTGCCCGTAGCGGGTCGTCCTGACGCCGATCCCCAGCGATTTGCGCACGCGCGAATGACGCCCGTCGGCACCGATAACCAGCCGCGCCGTCACCTGCGCACCGTCGGACAGGGTGACGCGCGCTTCGGCCTCGCGGGTGAACAGCCTGAGCGTCGCAACCCCGGGGCGGAAATCCACGTTGGGCAGTTCGGCCAGCCGGGCGACGAATTCGCGGCGCAGCAGCCAGTTGGGCAGGTTCCAGCCAAAGGGCCGCGCCGACACATCTGCGGCGTCGAAGTCATGGGTGAGCCGCGCCACCGGCTCCGGCCCGCCGGCATCGACGATGCGCATGACCTGCAAGGGCATGGCGTGCGCCTCCAGCCGGTCCCACAGCCCCGCTTGCGTCAGAACCGGGATTGACGGCTGCAAGAACGCCGTGGTGCGCAGATCCGCGCCGGGCGCCGTGGCCTGCGTGACCGGCGGCGCCGGGTCGACGATTATTACCGAATACCCGGCCGTGCCGAACGCGGCGGCGGCGGCCAGTCCCGCCACGCCGCCCCCTGAAATCAGAATGTCCGCCGATTGTCGCATCTTCGCACCATGCCCTTTGCCTTGCGGCCCTGAACCGGTGTTCTAGACCGGATTTTGCCGCAAGGCGAGGCGACAGCACGCCGCGTCCGTGTCACCCGTAGGTCAGCCGCGGGTCAGGGCGACCAGCCCCAGAAGCATCAGCGGCGCCAGACCAACCGCCGGTAGATAGAGCGCCGGGATACCCCAGATCAGCACCGCGCAGCCCCAGGCCGAGACCAGGGCCAGGATGAAATACAGGGGGAATTCCGGATCGCCCTCGGCCCATTCGCGGGCGATCGCGCCCAGAACGGGCACGCGAAAAGCGCCGGGGGACCGGTACGGGATGCTGTCGGCAGTGGTCATGGGTATCTCCGATCTTATGGTTTTGACCAGATATGTGTTTTCTGCCGGATCAGGCTATCCGGCAGATTGCCGCGCTGCGGCAAAGCGCCGCCTGCGCAGGATTGCCGCAGGATAGCCGCAGGGTTACAGACGTTCGAGAAACCCCGTCAGATCGTCGGTGTGATAGTGGATGAAGTCGCGTGCTAGAGGCTCGGGGGTGACCAGAACCGTCCGCATCCCCAACTCGTGAGGGACCTTCAGATTGCGCGGATCGTCCTCGAACATCGCGGCGCGGCCGGGGTCCAGCCCGTCCTGCGCGAAAACCCTTTGAAAGGCCTGCGGCGTGGGCTTGGGATGAAAGCCGGCGTCCTCGACCCCGTATACCGCGTCGAACAGTCCTTCGAGCCCGCGCGCCCGGATGACATTGCGGGCATAAGGGGCCGATCCGTTGGTATAGACGATACGGCGCCCGGGCAGACGTCGAATCGCGGCGCGCAGGCCGGGGTCGGGCTGCAACACCGAAAAGTCGATGTCGTGAACCTCGATCAGATAGGACTCGGGTTCCACCTGGTGATGGGCCATCAGCCCGGCCAGCGTGGTGCCGTAGTCCTGCCAATAGGTTTTGCGCAGATGATCGGCACGGGCATGATCGGCACCCGTTGCGCGCATCACGAAATCGGTCATCAGACGGTCGACCTGATCGAACAGGTGCATATGCGGGGGGTAAAGGGTGTTGTCCAGATCGAACACCCATTCGGTCACATGGCTGAATTGGTCCTTGGGCATGGGTTCGGGCTAAACCGGATCCGGCGCGCGCACAAGCATTCGTCCACGGCGATGACAGGGGTTTTCAGGGTTCGGCAGGGCCACTAGGGTAACATGTCCGAAGAAGCGAGGCCTTGCCTGACATGTCCGAACCGCGCCCCACATCGCTTGATGCCTATTCGCTGATTCTCGCGGCGATCGACGGCGGGATTTACAAGCCCGGTGACCGGCTGGTGGAATCCGAACTGGCCGAGCGTTTCGGCGTGTCGCGCACCCCGATCCGCGAGGCCTTGCAGCGCCTGGAGACGCAATCCCTGCTGACCCGTGACGGGCGCTCGATGATCGTGGCGTCGCTGGATCACAGCCAGTTGGCGGAACTTTACGTGGTGCGCGCAGAGCTGGAGGGGCTGGCGGCGCGTCTGGCCGCGAAACATGCCACGGTCGAAGAAGTTCGCGTCCTGTCGGACATGGTGGAAGAAGACCGGGCGCTGGTCAACGATCCCCGCGCGCTCAGCCGTGCCAACAAGCGCTTTCACAAGCAGATCCATCTGGCCTCGCACAACCGGTTCCTGATCCGGCAGCTTGATCTGGTGCACCGGTCGATGGTGTTGCTGGCAACAACCTCGCTGGAGGCCGAGGGCCGGGGCGCCGCCGCCCTGTCAGAACATGCGGCGATCGTGAGCGCCATCGCCGAAGGCAATGGAGAAGCCGCCGAAAAGGCGCTGCGCGATCACATATCGCTGGCCTTCGAGACCCGCCTGAAACTGGAAAGCGGCGACCGGCAGCGGCCCTAGCTTTGGCCGTGCTCCGCTGTGTCGTGCAGGCCATGCGTGGTCTTGTCCCAGTAGAACGGGCTTGAGATCATCTCCCAGCAGCCTTTGTAGGCGGCCACCGCCGCCAGCGGGAAATACGCATGCAGGCTGATCGCCCAGCCACGCAGGAACCGGTGATGCGGGGCGCGCAACGCCGCGATGTTGATCGCCAGGCCCGAAACTTCGGCCAGCAGGAACATGCCGGCGATGAAAGGAAGCGTCCAGCCCGGCAGCGCTTCGGCCAGCGGATGACCGAAGCCAAGCAACATGATCCAGAAGCTCCACAGGATCGGCGCCAGCAGAAACTGAATCAACGTGCCCAGAAACAGCACCTGCACCCCGGCAAACCGCCACGGCCCCAATTGGCGCCACAGGGTTACCGGGTCGCGCATATGCACGGCGTAGGTCATCGCGTAGCCCTTCAGCCAGCGCGAGCGTTGCTTGATCCAGGGCCACAGGCGGCAATTGGCCTCCTCGAGCGTGACGGTATCCAGCAATTCGGTGCGATAGCCGTGGCGTGCCAGCCGCAGGCCCAGATCCGCATCCTCGGTCACGTTATGGGCGTCCCATCCACCCAGGGCTTCCAGGATGTCACGGCGAAAGAACAGCGTGGTCCCGCCCAGCGGCACGACCAGCCCCAGCTTTTCCAGCCCGGGCAGCATGAGACGAAACCACGCGGCATATTCGATGGTGAAACACCGGCTCAGCCAGTTCGTGCGCGGATTGACGTAATCCAGAACCCCTTGAATGCACGCCAGGTCCGGTCCGCTCTGGGCGAAGCGGTCGGCGATGCGGTGCAACTGGTCGGGGGCGGGGGCGTCTTCGGCATCGTAAACCCCGATGATCGTGCCGCGCGCGAAATTCATCGCGTAGTTCAGGGCGCGTGGCTTGGTGCGCAGGTCGGAATCCGGCACCGGAATGACCCGCATCCAATGGGGCAGGGCGCTTGCCGCCAGCGCATCGCGGGTCCGGTGGTCGTCTTCTTCGACCACCAGCAAGACGTCCAGCAATTCGCGTGGATAGGTCAGCGCGCCCAACCGTTTGACCAGCCGGGGCGCGATGTCGGGTTCGTGAAACAGCGGCACCATGATCGATACCGGGGGCTTGCGGGCGGGAAAGGGCACTGTGCCGGCGCCAGCGCCAGGTGGCGGCGGGCGTTTCAGGAACCGCAACTGGACGGTCGCGGCGGCGATCTTCATGGCGGTGCCCAGCAGCAACGCCAGCACAACAATTCCGAACAGGGCCAAGAAGGTTGCCTTGGGGGCCAGCACGGTGGCGCCCAACAGCGCCACCACGCCCGCGCCCATCAGCAGGCTGAAGCGCCGCGCGTCCCAGGTGCGGCAACTTTCGCGAGCCCGCACACAAGTTTCCGCCTGAAGCCGCAAGCTGCTGCGGCGCGATCCGATCAGCGCGCGGTGCAGGCCGGTCTCGGTGATCACTGCCATCGCCACCGGCCCCAGCGCCGCCTCCAGTGCAGGCCTGTGGTCAGCAAACCGGTCCGGGGCAGAACAGGCGACCAGCGTGCAGGCCCCCGCGCGCCGCCAGGGCAGGCAGCCCATTTTCAGGCAACGCGAGGGGCCAATCAGATCGATCAGGCGCGGGTCCGGGGGGGCGTCCGACGGGTCGATGACGCTGGTTTCGTATTGCTCGGCCAGGGCGCCGATCACCGCGTCCTCGTCCGCCAGGCCGTGCGCGCGCAGAATGTCACCCAGCCGGGCCTGCTGGCGGGTCTGGATATCCAGCGCCATGCGAAGATCGGCCGAGGTCACCGCGCCGCGCCGCATCAGAAGCGACCCCAGCGGCACGCGCGCGGGCAGCGTTTGCGCCACCGATCTGAGGTTCGGCGCAGCCGGACCGGCTGCGGCTCTGCTGCGGTCCGGGTTTGCAAGCGCCTTCACTGCTATCATCGATCAACCCCTGCCACCCCCAAAGGGGCCAGCGGTCACAATGACGCCGCAAGCGTTAAGACCCGGTTAACGGGCGTTAACAGAAGCTGAAGTCAGGCCGACTTGCGGTCCGCCATCGCCGCCGCGAAACGCTCGAACAGGTAATAGCTGTCTTGC
>CAJQNQ010000030.1 GCA_905479725.1 uncultured Paracoccaceae bacterium
CGTCCAGCTCATACAGCGTCAGATCGCTGCCGCCGGTGATGTTGATCAGCACGCCACGCGCGCCGTTCAGGCTGATTTCGTCCAGCAGCGGGTTGGCAATGGCCTTTTCGGCGGCCTGGCGCGCGCGATCTTCGCCCGCAGCTTCGCCGGTGCCCATCATCGCCTTGCCCATCTCGTCCATGACGGCGCGCACATCGGCGAAATCCAGGTTAATCATGCCCGGACGAACCATCAGGTCGGTGACCCCCTTGACCCCCTGGTACAGCACGTCGTCGGCCATCGCGAAGGCTTCGGCGAAGGTCGTGTTCTCGTTGGCGATCCGGAACAGATTCTGGTTCGGAATGATGATCAGCGTATCGACAACCTGTTGCAGGGCCTCGACCCCTTCATCGGCCTGACGCATCCGCTTGGCGCCCTCGAAGGTGAACGGCTTGGTAACCACGCCGACGGTCAGCACACCCAGTTCACGCGCCGCCTGCGCGATGATCGGCGCGGCGCCCGTGCCCGTGCCGCCGCCCATGCCGGCGGTGATGAAGCACATATGCGTCCCGGCCAGATGGTCGATGATCTCTTCCAGCGTTTCTTCCGCCGCCGAAGCCCCGACCGAGGGGCGCGCCCCGGCGCCCAGACCTTCGGTCACCTTGACACCAAGCTGCACGCGCGAGCGCGCCTTGGATTGCTGGAGCGCCTGCGCGTCGGTGTTGGCGACGACGAATTCGACACCCTCCAACTGCTGCTCGATCATGTTGTTGACGGCGTTGCCGCCCGCGCCACCAACGCCGAATACCGTGATGCGCGGAGTCAGATCCGCCTTTTCCGTCGGGATGAATGTAAGTGCCATTGCCTGTTCCGCCTGGTTCTGCCGGCTTTGCCATCCAGTCGGACGGAGACCCGGTCATTGGTGATTTGCTCGACTTTTTTTCAAAGTCTAACGCGCCTCGGAGTCCGCGTCATCAAAAAAAGCCATCACCCGCGACCGGAAACGCAAAAAAACCGAAGCGATTCCCGTTTGTTCCGGTTTTTCGGGGCACGGCGCTGACGGCCGGTTCTACCAGTTGTCCCGAAACCACTTCATCGCTCGTTTGATCGGCCGCGCGGCAAATCGCTGGGCCGGGATATCGAAATCCCACCATTCATCCTGCGGGCAGGCGGCGAACTGGCACAGGCCGACGATGGCGGCGAAATCGGGGCCTGTTGCGGCCTGCGGCAGGCCCTGCACACGGATCGGGCGGCCCAGCCGCACCTGCTGGCCCAGAATGCGCGCCGCGAGCCCGTCCAGCCCGGGGATCTGGCTGGCGCCGCCGGTCAGCACGATCTGCTGGCTGGGCAGGTGATCGAACCCGGCCACATCCAGCCGCGCGCGCACCTCTTCCAGGATCTCCTCGACACGGGGGCGCATGATCCCGATCAGCTCCGACCGGGTGATGGTGCGCCGATCCTTGTCCCAGTCGCCGCTGTCGCCGCCAATCTCGATCGTTTCGCGATCATCGCGCCCGGTGGCCAGCAAGCCACCGTAATAGGTCTTGATGCGTTCAGCGGTCGAATAGGGAATTTGCAGACCCTTGGCGATGTCGCCGGTGATGTGATCACCGCCCAGCCGCACGGTATCGGCGTAGATCATGTGCTTCTTGATGAAGATCGACAGGCTGGTCGATCCACCGCCCAGATCGATCGCCGCCGCGCCCAGTTCCTGCTCGTCCTCGACCAGCGCCGAACGCCCGGACATATAGGGCGCCGCCGCCAGGCCGGCGACCTCGACATCGCAGCGCTTGAGGCAATGCGCCAGGTTCTGCACGGCATTCGCATCGACGCTGAGCAGATGCATGTCGCAGCCCAGCCGCCGCCCCGCCTGCCCGCGCGGATCGGCCAGCCCGTTGCGATGGTCCAGCATGAAATTCACCGGCTGCGCGTGCAACACTTCACGTCCGTTGCCCAGATCTGGCACGTCGCAGGCGTCCAGCACGTTGGCGATGTCGTCCTCGGACACCTGGGCGCCGGCAATATCAACCGTGCCTTCCAGCCCGTAGGACCGCATGTCGCCGCCCGAAAAGCACAAGATCGCGTGGTCCACGCGGGTCTGCGCCATTTTCTGCGCGGTCTGCAAGGCGGTGCGCACGGCGCGTTCGGTTTCCTGCATCGCGGCGATTTCGCCAAAGCGCACACCGCGCGACCGTGTGGTTCCGGCGCCGATCACCCGAAACGTGGCTTGCCCGGCCATCGCGCCCACGCCCGACCCTTCGCGGGGCCCGTCCGACGAGCCGAATTTCAGGATCAGGCAGGCCACCTTGAAGGTGCCGATATCCAGCACCGCGATCACGCCTCGCTGCATGGCCTGAAGGCGCAACTGGCGCATGGTGCGTTGCGATTGATACAGATCGGTCATGGGGGCTAACCTCCGCTAGAGTTGCGCCGGATGCGGGTGAGTTCATCCATCGAGTCGGTGGACAGTCGAAGCGTGGGACGCGACGGGATGCGCAGATCAATGACCTGCACGTCGCGCGCCAGAAGATCCTGGGCAGCATTCAGCGCGAGCACCCGTTCCAGGGCACCCTGAGCATCCCGGGCGGGCAACAGGATGCGCTGACCACGGTCCAGCACCACGTCCCACCGCCGTTCGCCGACGCGCACCAGCCCGCGCAACCGGTCGCGCAGGGGGCGCAAAGTGTCCCACAGAAGCTGCGCCTCGGCGATGGCGGCGGGGGCGCCGTCGCCGGCGATCAGCGGCAGGTCGGGGCGCGCCGCGCGGCTGGCCAGGCGGGCCACCCGGTTGCCGTTGGCGTCGATCAGGTCAAGCCCGCTCTGGTTGCGCCAGATCATCGCCGGAAGGCGCTCTTCGATCACCACCTGCAACACGCCCGAACGCACCTGAAGCGAGGCGCTGCGCACCGCGTCCAGGGCCTCGGCGGTATCGCGCAGGGCGGCCAGGTCCAGCTGGAACGACGAGACGGGGAACTGGATGTCCAGCAACTGCTCGACCCCCTGCGCCACTTCGGGCGAACGCGACTGCACGACGACGGAGTCGACCCGGAATTCCGGGCGGTTCTCGATGGCCAGCCGGGCCGAAACCGCCAGCGCGATCAGCGATGCGCGCCGGTCGGTATCCGAAAGATAGCCGCCGGCCAGCGCCACGATCAGCAGAACCGGCAGGCCCACGCGCACGAACAGTCGCACCACCGGCGTCAGCCACATCCGGTTGAGGCGATACATCAGGCGGCTGGGCGAATAGTCGGTGTCCGGGCGCGGTTCGGCGGGGATGTCGGTCAGGCCCGCCCAGGCTTGAGGCATTGCCCTGCCGCTGGCGGATCCCTGCGTGAAGCCATCCGTCACCGGTGCCGCGCCACGGGCTGCGCGCGCGGATCGTTGGGGCAAAGCTCGCCCAGGAGAGGATTGCCGGACCTGATGCGGCGGTGT
>CAJQNQ010000031.1 GCA_905479725.1 uncultured Paracoccaceae bacterium
ATCGCGTCGATTTCGGCGATCAGCGCGTGGTGGCGGGCGATGAAATCAGCGCGCACACCAACCGGCGGGCGTGGGCTGATGCGCAGCGTGCCCAGGCCGGCGGGCGGTTTGCCGAAATAGCGGTTGGCCTCGGTTGCGGAAAACCCGGCGATCTGTGTCGCCTCCAGCCAGGCGCTGACCGTGTCGGCGCGCTTTATCAGTGTCTTGATCGCCCTGGGCAGCGCCGCGGGCAGGCCAAAGCGGATATGGATCGCCGCGGTCAACCGTGCGTCCAGCGCGCCGTAATCGGGGCCAACGGCGGCCTTGACCGGTGAAATCATGTCGCCGATCACGTATTCAGGCGCATCGTGCAACAGCGCCGCCAGCCGCCAGCGCGGGCTCAGCGACGGCTCCATCCGGCCGATGATGGCTTCGACCAGAAGCGAATGTTCGGCCACGGAATAGGGCCAGTCGCCGGTGGTCTGCCCGTTCCAGCGCGCGACAAAGGCCAGCCCATGCGCGATATCCTCCAGCTCGATATCCACCGGTGTGGGATCCAGCAGATCCAGCCGCCGGCCAGACAGCATTCGTTGCCACGCGCGCGGCTGTTTCATATCGGCAACCCGTGTTGATCCGTCTGCCGGTTCGATACCGAAACACCGCCCACGGGTAAAGCGCGGGCTTTGCCGGACCGATGCCGCACCCGGTCATGAGGCTCAGCCCACGGGACCGAGCAGCAACAGGAAGAGCAGCGCGAAACCGGCCATGGCGATGCCGCCCAGCACGATCAGGACGGGGCGAAGGATGCCCCACAGGCTGATCCGTGCCGGGCGATCGGGCCCATCCGGATCGGGCGCGGCATCCGTGTCATCATCCAGCCAGGCCTCGGGCGAGAAAATGGAAACCGGGCGCGGCGCCGCCGGGGGCGGCGGGCCATCCTGCTGATCGGTCCGAAAGGCCGACGCATAGGGCGCGCGAACGGGTTGATCGCCCCCGATGCCTTCGACCGCGGCCGCCAGTCCCGCCACATCGATCGACCGCACGCCGCCGTCCGGACCCAGGGCAACGGCATTCTCAATTGACGATGTCGGTTGACCGGGGGGCTTGGCGGGGGGCTTGGCGCGCCCGCTTTCTGGCCGGTGCCGGGGTTGCCATGACCGCGCGGCCGTTCCCGGCGGCGCGGGTGCCTGCGTGGCTGGCGGATCGGCGTCCATCGGCGGCAATGTCTTGCGCAGCTTGCGGATGACATCGTCCGAAATCGTCAGGTCATCGCCGGGCATCACCGCGTCGGTTGCCCGGCGCGAGGACCGCAAATTCAGCCAGCGCCCCATGATGGCCGCACGGCGGGGCCGCGGCGGCGGGGGGCGGTTGGGGTTGCGCAGCAGACCCACCCGCGCCTGCCGGTCCAGCCGCATCCGGCGCCGGGTTTCGGCGCTGACCGTGGTTTCTGGGGACAGAACGTCAGGCACAACCGGCTTCCCGTGAAACAGACAACACCCGGTCAGAGTGCCATCGATTTCTTAAGAAGCCCTTGCCAACGCACTTTATAAAAACAAGGCCGGGCACCAGGCCCGGCCTTCGATCTCTCGGCAGAGCCGTTCAGGAAACCGGGTTTGCGCCCTGGCCCTGCTGGGCCTGCCGCGCGGCCAGCTGCTGGCGATACATGGCCATGAAGTCGATCATGTCCAGGTTCAACGGGGGGAAGCCGCCATCCCGGGTCACGTCGCTGATGATACGGCGCGCGAACGGGAACACGATGCGCGGGCATTCGATCAGCAGGAACGGATGCATCTGGTCCTGCGGCACACCGTCGATCAGGAAAATCGCGCCGTATTCCAGCTCGACCAGATACAGGGTCTGACCGGTTTCCTTGGTCTTGGCCTCTACCTTGTATTTGGTGACCACCTCGAAATGATTCTCAGTCTCGGTCTTTTTCTTGGCGTCCAGACTGACCTGAACCTGAATGTCGGGCTGGCCGGCCGGCAGCTTGCCGTCACCCCGCACGACCGCGTTTTCAAACGACAGGTCGCGCACAAACTGCGCCAGAACCTGAAATTTTACCTGCGGTGCCGCTGCGGGTTGGGCGCCGTTCTGCGGCGCTGCGCCGTTGCCATTCTCGGCCATGGAAGTCTCCTGGATTGTCTTGTTGTGTCTTGTCCTGGCGGCGTTCTAGCAGGTGGTTGACCCGCCCTCAATGCCTGCGCAGATCGTCGATCCGGTGATCCGGGGTCATCGGATCGCGGCCGGGGTCATGGACCTCGAACTCGCCCTCCACCACATCCCCGTCGCGCCGCGCATAGGCGGTGGTCACGGTGGCCCGCGCGCCGATGGCGCGCACGATGGCGCGTTGCAGCGGCGGGATCAGCAGCAGCAGGCCCAGCGAATCGGTCAGAAAGCCTGGCAGAATCAGCAACAGTCCGGCCAGCACCCGAAACGCACCCTCGGCCAGAAAGCTTCCGGGCCGGACACGCAGCCCGCCCTGCATCATCGCCACCGCGCGCGCCTGCTGGCCGCGCAGAATCGTTATCCCCAGCGTGGCCCCCAGAACGATCAGCAACAGCGTGGTCAGCACCCCGATCTGCGATCCGACCGCGATAAACAGCGCAATCTCGATCAACGGAAGCGCGACAAACAGGAGCAGAAGCGGCACGGGACGAATTCCTCGGTTGTGGAACGGTAGACTTGAGGCCTTGTGCGCCCTACATAAGCATCAACCGTCTGAAACCAAGCCTGCCCGAAACCACGCCTGCTTCACTGCTTGCCCACTCCTTCCGAGGACTTAATGGATTCTCCCGTGATACAACTTCTTGTTCTGGCCGTTATCGCTGTTTTCCTGATCCTGAGGCTGCGCAGCACGCTGGGCACACGGGATGGGTATGAGAGCCCTCCCGAGCCCCTGCAGGGCCCCACGCCCGCTCCGCGACGCGGCTTCGAGGTTATCGAGGGCGGCGAGGATCTCGATATCACGGACCATGTTCCCGCCGGTTCTGACGCCGCTCAGGCCCTGACAGGCATGAAACGCGCCGACCCCAGCTTCAATGTCGGTGAATTCCTGGGCGGCGCGCGCGGCGCCTACGAGATGATCCTGATGGGGTTCGAAAAGGGCGATCTGGACGATCTGGTGCCCTTCCTGTCGCGCGATGTGTTCGAAAGCTTCGACGAGGTCGTGCAACTGCGCGAGCGCGAGGGGCTGACGGTGGATGCCACCTTTGTCGGGCTGCGCGAACTGGACCTGATCGATGCGAAGTTCAACACCGACACCCGCGAAGCCGAGGTCACGGTGCGATTCCTGGGTGAATTGACTTCAATCGTGCGTGATCGCAACGGCGATGTTGTCGAAGGCGACGCCAACACCATCAAGGAACAGCGCGACACCTGGACCTTTGCCCGGGTGATGGGGTCGGACAACCCCAACTGGAAGCTGGTCGGCACCGGCGAGTGAACCGGTCCGCGCAGGGCAGGAAAGTGATGCGGCATGTCCCGGCGGAGGTTGTCAGACGAGGAGCGCGCGCTGTGGAAACGCGTTGCGCGCACCGCCGAGCCGCTCAGGCCCTCGCCTGACCCGAATCCCGATATCCGCAAGGCGCCGCTGCCAGACCCGGATGCGCCGGCGCCACCCGGCCCGCCCGTCCGGTTCAAACCCAACTTCCAGATCCCGCGCGCCACACCCGCCGTGACCCCGCGCATCCAGATGGATCTGGCCGAGCCGGTCGGCGAGCGGCTGGCGCGGCAGCGCGTGGCGATGGACAAGAAGCTGCACCGCACCATGATGCGCGGCCGGATGGAGCCGGACGCGCGCATCGATCTGCACGGCATGACCGCGGCGCAAGCCCATCAGGCGCTGACCGGTTTCATCCTGTCTGCCCATGCGCGCGGTCATCGGCTGGTTCTGGTCATCACCGGCAAGGGCCGCAAGCCGGCGCATGATCACCTGGCCCCGATGCCCGCCCGTGCCGGGATCCTGAAACACCAGGTTCCGCATTGGCTGAGCAGCGCACCGCTGGGATCGCTGGTCCTGGATCTGCGCGAATCGCACCGCAGCCACGGCGGTGCCGGCGCCTATTACGTCTATCTGCGCAAACGCCGCTGAGCGCGAAGGCTATTGCCCCTGAGGCAACCAGGCCGGCAGGATCCGGCGCGGGCGGGTTTCGGTCATCGGCTGCAAGATCACCTGAGTGGTGTTCTGCAGGGTCAGGATCGTCGCCGGAAGCAGCGGCAGCGCGCCCGATTGGTCCCCGGCCAGCGCGGTGTTCACCAGATGAAGCTGGCCCACCAGCCCGATCAGCGCGGGCGAGGACCCAAGCGTGAAATGCCCGACCCCCTGGCTGAACGCGCTGACATCCACCAGCGTCACACCCAGCCCTTCGACCGGTGCCGCATCCGGCAGGTTGCCCAGACGCGCGGTTTCCCCCGACAGGCGCGCCGACAGCGTCAGGATGCGGTCACGCCGCGATGTGACGATCACGAACGGCTGCGGAAGCGCGCCGATCACGCTGACCTGTTGGCGGAACAGGTCAACGTCGATATCGGGCGACAGCAGGAACACGCCGCCGATTGCCCCCAGTGCCGGGTCATCGGTCAGCGCCAGTTGGCGAAGGACCTCCATCACCAGTTGCGCACCCATGGAATGTCCGATCAGGATGATTCGCCTGGGCCCGGCGGCGCGGACCCGGCGCAGCATCTCCACCAGTCCGTCACGCGCAAACAGCGCACTGTCGCGGTCATAGGCATAGGCAAGCGGCGCGCCCAGCGAGGGCCAGGAATACTGCACCATGATCCCCGGAAGTCGCAGGTCATAGTCCAGTTGCGCGCCACGATACAGACCCTCGATGAAGGTGTTGTTGAAGCCGTGGACAAAGACCACGGCTTCCCGTTCGTTGGCGGGCAGGTCCAAAAACGCGCTGCGGATCGCGGTTTCAAATCCCGGCCCGGTCAGTTCCTGCGACTCCGACAGCATGAAATGGCGCTGCGGGTCCGCCACCTGCCGCCCGCGCGGGCGGGGGATCTCTCCGATCTCGCGTTGGGGTGGAATTGACACGGTATACCGGCCATAGGAAACGGTCTCGCTGCGGTCCCAACCCGGCGCGTTCTGTGCCGGATCCGTCAGGCGCGTGGTGGCCACAAGCATCGGGACCAGCGCCGTGGCTGGCGCCGGGCCCTGGACATACTCCACGCGGTCGCGCGCGGTGCACGCGGTCAGGACCAGAACGAAAAGAAGGGGAAACAGCCGCATGATGAAACCGAGAAGGAAGGACACCAACCCTTATATCACCACCACCTCCTGCGTCAGGGGGGTGCAACAAGATTGCTGTTTCCCGGCGGGATGTCGCACAGTATGTCCATGGACATGACCGATCCCATCAAAGCCGCCCGCGCCGCCGCCGAGGCCCTGCGCAGCCTGTTCGACCCAACACCGCTTCAGCGCAACGATCATCTGTGCATGCGGTTCGACGCCGAAATCTGGCTCAAGCGCGAAGATCTTTCGCCCGTGCGTTCTTATAAATTACGCGGCGCCTTCAACGCGATGCGCAAGGTGCTGGTGGCAACGCCGGACCAGCAGACCTTCGTGTGCGCCAGCGCCGGCAATCACGCGCAGGGCGTGGCCTATGCCTGCCGCCATTTCGGGCGGCGCGGCGTGATCTTCATGCCCGTCACCACACCGCGCCAGAAGATCGACAAGACCCGGACATTCGGCGGCGAAGCCGTGGAAATCCGGCTTGTGGGGGACTATTTCGACCACGCCCTCGCGGCCGCGCAGCAGTTTTGCGCGCAGGAAGGCGGGCATTTCCTGTCGCCCTTCGATGATGCCGACGTGATCGAAGGGCAATCCAGCATTGCCATCGAAATCATGGATCAACTGGGGGGCGCGCCGGATCTGGTTATACTGCCGGTCGGTGGGGGCGGGCTGTCGGCCGGGCTGCGGCGCACGTTTCGCAGCCTCGATCCGGGCATCGATTTCCGTTACGTGGAGCCTGCGGGCGGGGCCAGCCTGCTGGCGGCGCTGAAGGCCCGGGGCCCAGTGACTTTGCCACGCGTGGACAGCTTCGTGGATGGCGCATCGGTTGCGCGGATCGGCGAAATTCCCTTTCGGCATCTGCATGACGTGGATCCCGCGACCGTGCTTCTCGCGCCCGAGGACCGGATTTGCGTGACCATGCTGGAGATGCTGAATGTCGAAGGGATCGTTCTGGAACCGGCCGGCGCGCTGGCCATCGATGCGCTGCCCGACATCGCAGCGGATATTCGCGGAAAGACGGTGGTGTGCCTGACATCCGGCGGGAATTTCGATTTCGAGCGCCTGCCCGAAGTCAAGGAACGCGCCATGCGGTTTTCAGGATTGAAGAAATATTTCATCCTGCGCCTGCCACAACGCCCCGGCGCGTTGCGCGATTTTCTGGAACTTCTGGGCCCCGATGACGACATTTCACGATTCGAATACCTGAAAAAGTCGACCCGGAATTTCGGCTCGGTCCTGATCGGTCTCGAAACCCTGCGCCCGCAGAATTTCGACACGCTGTTCACGCGCATGGAAAGCGCCGGATTCGATTACCGCGACATCACCGGCGACGAAACCCTGGCCAATTTCCTTGTCTGACGCGGCGCGTTGATCGGTCGCCGGGTCAGGCCGCGCGGCGCTTGAGTCCAGCGATGAATTCCTGGCGCGATTCACGGTAGCAGGCACGCAAGGCGTCCAGATCGACCTGGCCGCTCTTGCCGTTGTTGGCGCTGGCTTCTCCGACGCTGCAAAGGGCCGCGAAATCCGCGAAGCCCAGATTCAACGCAGCCCCTTTCAGAAAATGCAGATCGGCGGCCATCGTGGACACGGGCTTTGTGCCGTTTAGCTTGCCGACCCCCTCGTCGACCTCTTGCAAGAACACTTCGACGATCTCGTCAAAGGCGTCCGCCATATCCGATCTCAAGTCGTCGACTTGCGCCCAATTGATCATCTCACGCTCCAATAGCAGCCGGATAAAGTTTTGATCACAATCATTAAAGGCAGGTTACCGCAAATTCCCCGCTTCGAACAATTGTCCATTTCAGGAATTCTTAAGACGATCGTTCCAAAACGGGGCTCTGATTGTTGTGAAAGGTGTTCCGTGTCCCCGCCCGCTTCGTTTTCCTCGATCGAATTGCCGACGGTTGCAACCGTCACGCCGGAACAGGTCATCCGCAATGTTCTGGTTGTCGATGACTCGCGCGCCCAGCGCATGCTTGTCGCCGCCGGCCTGCGCGATCGGGGCTTCACAGTGTTTCAGGCCGCCTCGGGGATCGAGGCTTTGGCGCTGTGCGACAGGATCGAATTCGATCTGATCCTGTCCGACTGGATGATGCCGGAAATGACCGGTATCGAATTCTGCCACGCGCTGCGCGAACGGGCAGATGACCGCTATATCTATTTCATTCTGCTGACCTCGAAATCCGACAAGGCCGCCGTGGCCGAGGGGTTGGACGTGGGCGCCGACGACTTTCTGGCCAAACCGGTCGATTCGGGCGAATTGCGCGCGCGGATCAAGGCGGGCGAGCGGGTTCTGGCGATGGAACGCATGCTGCGCGGCAACAATGAATTGCTCACGGACACGCTGATAAAGCTGCGAACACTCTATGACGCCCTGGACAGGGATCTGGTCGATGCACGCAATTTGCAACAATCCCTGCTGCGCGAACGCCATCACAGCTACCCCGAAGGCGCCATCAGCCTGATCCTGCGCCCCTCGGGCCATGTCGGCGGCGACATGGTCGGATTTTTCGACATCACACCGACGCTGACCGGACTCTATGGGTTCGACGTATCCGGGCATGGCGTGACCTCGGCGTTGATGACCGCGCGCCTGTCCGGGCTGTTGTCCGGTGCGTCGGCCGATCAGAACCTGGCGATCACGCGTGGCCCGGACGGGTTGATGGGCACGGATCCGGCGCAGGTGGCCCATCAGATGAACCAGTTGATGCTGTCGGAAATCCAGACCGACAGATACGTCACCCTGGCCTATGCGGAACTCGATCGCCTGGACGGCACGTTACGCATGGTGCAGGCCGGGCACCCGCATCCGATGATCCAGCACGCCAGCGGCAACCTGTCGATCCTGGGCAGCGGCGGTTTGCCCATCGGATTGTTGGAAGGCGCTGACTACAGCACGTTCGAGACGCGGCTGCGCCCGGGAGAGCGGTTGATTCTGGCCTCGGACGGAATCACCGAATGCCCCGATCCGCGCGGCGTGGAACTGGGCCACGAAGGGTTGCAGCGAATCCTGAAACGCCTGTCAGACCTGCGCGGCAATGCCCTGCTTGAGGCCCTGATGTGGGAGCTGGCGCGCTGGCATGGTGGCGAGGATTTTCCAGACGATGTCAGCTGCGCCCTGTTCGAATATGACGGCCCTCAGCCCGCGCAGCCCAGCGCGGATTGAAACCGCGCCGATGTAGCCCCGGTGCCAAGATCCCGCGCCGAAAGCGCGCCGGCGGCAAACCGAACCGCCACCAGGCCTGACCAGTCGGCCCGCGACAGAACCACTTCCGGGCCCGTGCCACAATCGCGCAGACCGCCCAGGATGAGGGCCTCGCCAAACTGGTGGTTGGTCACGCCCGCCAGTTCCGCCACGGGCACCAGCCGCGCCCCGTCCTGCCGCCAGATCACCAGCGTCTTGCGCAGATGCGGGCGGTCGACAACCGCGATCTCGACCCGCCCGTCACCGTCCAGATCGGCAATGGCCGCCACCGCCATCCACCGGTAACGGCGCCCGATGAAAGGAGACGCGGCAATCACGCCTTGCGGCCCCAGCACGACCAGCCGCGCACCTTGTTCCATGTCGGCCTCGACCACGACAACTTCCGGCGCGCCATCGCCATCGATATCGGCCAGGCGCGCGGCGTTGTCCTCGAACACGCGGGTCCGGGGCAGCCGGATCAGTCGCTGCGTTCCATCCGACAGAACCAGCCGCAGCGCGCCATATTCCGGCACCGTCGGACCCATCGCCTGATGCCCGTAATGCCCGGTCGGCTCGGCTAACTCCGCGCGCACAAGGATCTGCGCCTGCGCCGCGCCCGCCAGAACGCCGCCCAGAAAAAGCGCGAGAAAACAGGCTCTAATCATGCGATTTCTCCAGTCTTTCCTCGATCGCGCGCAGCCGCGCCAGAACCTCGTCACGGTAAATATCGGTGCGCGCGTCGGATTCCTCGCCATGCGCTTCCTGCATCGAATTGACGATCAGACCGACAAGCAGGTTCACCACCGCGAACGTGGTCACAATGATGAACGGAACGAAGAACATCCAGGCATAGGGATATTCGCCCATCACCGGACGCACGATACCCATCGACCAGCTTTCCAGCGTCATCACCTGAAACAGCGTGTAGGCCGACAGCCCCAAGCTGCCAAACCAGTCCGGAAACGCCGCGCCGAATAGTTTGGTTGCCATGACCGCGCCGATGTAGAAAATCATCGCCATCAGCAGGAATACCGACCCCATCCCGGGCACCGCGCGGATGAACCCTTCGACCACGCGGCGCAGCGCAGGCGCGACCGACAGCACCCGCAACAGCCGCAGAATGCGCAAGGCGCGCAGGACGCTGAAGCTTTGCGCGGCCGGAAACAGCGCGACACCGACGATCAGAAAATCGAAGACGTTCCAGCCAGATCGAAAGAACCGTCCGCCCCGCGCGAATATTTTCAGAGCCAGCTCCACCACAAAGATCGCCAGGCAGGCCGCGTCCAGAAACAGGATCACCGGACCCGCCAGGGCCATCACCGGGTTTGAGGTCTCCAGCCCGAGAATCACCGCGTTGAACAGGATCACGGCGATGATGAAATTGCGCACGAAGGCCGTATCCAGAAACGCCGCTATTTTTGATCGAAGTGTCATGGCATCCTTGTCTGGCAATCATGCCCTGCCGGCACAGGAAAATCGGGCGGTCAGCTCGACATGCGCCGACCAGCGGAATTGGTCAATCACCTGCACCCAGTCAAGGGTGTAGCCCGCCGCGCACAGCACCCGCGCGTCGCGGGCAAAGCTGACCGGGTTGCAACTGACAGCGGCGATCACCGGAACGGCGGCGCGCGCCAGTTCGGCAACCTGCGCCCCGGCCCCGGCGCGCGGCGGATCGATGACCACGGCGTCGAACCCGGCCAGCTCGTCAGGCAGCAGCGGGCGCCG
>CAJQNQ010000032.1 GCA_905479725.1 uncultured Paracoccaceae bacterium
AGCGTTGCCTGATCGACCGCCAGGTGGATGCCCCGGTTGGGAATGTCGATCTCGATCCGGTCGCCGGTCTCGACCAGCCCGATCAGGCCACCCTCGGCCGCCTCGGGGCTGACATGGCCGATAGACAGGCCCGAGGTGCCCCCCGAAAACCGCCCGTCCGTCAGCAGCGCGCAGGCTTTGCCCAGCCCCTTGGATTTCAGGTAACTGGTCGGATACAGCATTTCCTGCATCCCTGGCCCGCCCTGCGGTCCCTCATAGCGAATGACCACCACATCGCCCTCGACAACCTTGCCGGTCAGAATCGCGCTGACCGCGGAGTCCTGCGATTCGAACACCTTGGCGCTGCCGGTGAATTTCAGGATGGACGGGTCCACCCCGGCGGTTTTCACGATGCACCCGTCCTCGGCGATATTGCCAAACAGCACGGCCAACCCGCCATCCCTGGAAAACGCGTGCTCGACAGACCGGATCACACCGCCCTGGCGGTCGGAATCCAGCTCCTTGTAGCGGTTATCGGTGCTGAACGCCTGCGTCGTGCGCACGCCACCCGGCGCGGCGCGGTAAAAGGCGTCAACCGCGGGGTCATTGGACTGCTTGATGTCCCAATGCGCAATCGCCTCGGCCATAGTCGCGGAATGCACGGTGCGCACATCGCCATGCAGCAACCCGCCGCGATACATCTCGCCCAGAATGCCCATGATCCCGCCCGCGCGGTGGATATCCTCCATGTGCACATTGGCCACCGACGGCGCAACCTTGCACAGCACCGGCACCTTGCGGCTCAAACGGTCGATATCATCCATGGTGAAATCCACCTTGCCCTCATGGGCGATGGCCAACAGGTGCAGCACCGTGTTCGTGGACCCGCCCATCGCGATATCCAGCGACATGGCATTCTCGAACGCGGCGAAATTGGCGATCTCGCGCGGCAGATGGCCGGGCTCCTCGCCCTCGTAATGCGCCTTGGTGATCTCCACGATCCGCCGGCCGGCCTCCAGGAACAGCGCCTTGCGCTGCGCATGGGTCGCCAGAACCGAGCCATTGCCGGGCAGGGCCAGCCCCAGCGCCTCGGCCAGGCAATTCATCGAATTGGCGGTGAACATGCCCGAGCACGACCCGCAGGTCGGACAGGCGTTTTCCTCGATATGCTGGACCTGCGCATCGGTAAACTTGTCATCGGCGGCGGCAACCATCGCATCGACCAGGTCGATCTTGGTCATCTCCAGATCATCGATGGTGATCTTGCCCGCCTCCATCGGCCCACCCGACACGAAGATCACCGGAATGTTCAGCCGCATCGCCGCCATCATCATGCCCGGCGTGATCTTGTCGCAGTTGGAAATGCACACCATCGCATCGGCGCAATGCGCGTTGACCATGTATTCCACGCTGTCGGCGATGATCTCGCGCGAGGGCAGCGAATACAGCATCCCGTCATGGCCCATGGCGATGCCGTCATCGACGGCGATGGTGTTGAATTCCTTGGCAACCCCGCCCGCCGCCTCGATCTCGCGCGCCACCATCTGGCCCAGATCCTTCAGATGCACATGGCCCGGCACGAACTGCGTGAAGCTGTTGACCACCGCGATGATCGGCTTGCCAAAATCACTGTCTGTCATGCCGGTGGCGCGCCACAGGCCCCGCGCCCCGGCCATATTGCGCCCATGGGTGGAACGGCGCGAACGATAATGCGGCATGTCGGATCCCTCGGAAAAATGATCAGGTCTGGTTTTGACGGTTCAGATAGCGCAGTTTGAACGCCAAGAACAGGCAAGCCGACGCGCAGGGTGCCGAAAAATGCCGCCCACGCACTGCTTTGCCTTGCCCCCATACCGGGTTAGACTCAACCCCAACAACCGGAGATCACGATGACCGCATCCAAACTCGCCGCCGGAAACTGGAAGATGAACGGGCGCATGGTCCATCTCGAAGAGGCCATGGCCATCGCCGCGGTCAATCCGGGCCCACAAACCGAGGTGCTGATCTGCCCTCCCGCGACGCTGATCGCCCCCATGGCGCAGGCTCTGACCGGCACGCATGTCCGTGTCGGCGGGCAGGATTGCCACGCCCGTCCCAAAGGCGCGCATACCGGCGATATCGCAGCGGCGATGCTGGTCGATGCCGGCGCCAGCCACGTGATCCTCGGCCATTCCGAGCGCCGCGCGGACCACGGCGAAACCTCGGCCGATGTCGCCGCCAAGATCCGCGCCGCCTGGGATCAGGGTCTGACCGCCATCCTTTGTGTCGGTGAAACCGAAGCCCAGCGCGACGCGGGCGAAACGCTGCACATCGTCGGTGCGCAACTGGCGCAATCACTGCCTGACGGGGCCACCGCCGACAACACCGTCATCGCCTATGAACCGGTCTGGGCCATCGGCACCGGGCGCACCCCCACCACCACGCAGATCGCCGAGGTTCACGCCCATCTGCACCAGGCCGCGCCGCAGGGCGTGCGCCTGCTCTACGGCGGCTCGGTCAATCCGACCAACGCCGTCCAGATTTTCGCCATCCCCGACGTCAACGGCGCGCTTGTCGGCGGCGCCTCGCTGAAGGCCGCCGATTTCACGCAGATCATCGCCGCCCTCGCGGACGCCTGACCCCATCTTTGTGCCCAAAATATCCTGGGGGTGAATGACCGCAGGTCAGAGGGGGCAACGCCCCCTGCCCGCAACACTCAGGTCGCGCGGCCCACCGGGGCCGCGCGTCCGTTGGGCAGCCTCACTCCAGCGCGCCGGCGCTGCGCAGCGCGGACTGGAAGGCGCGCGTGTCCACCGCCATGTGAGAGCTGGACATCTGCGGGAAGGGCGGCTGCGGGTCATAGAACTGGCTGTCCACACCCAGAAAATAC
Organism: uncultured Paracoccaceae bacterium; assembly: GCA_905479725.1. GTDB lineage: Bacteria > Pseudomonadota > Alphaproteobacteria > Rhodobacterales > Rhodobacteraceae > Pararhodobacter. Next base: position 2,849 of record CAJQNQ010000032.1, read on the forward strand.
CATTGCCCATCGCGCAGGTGCAGGATCGGCGATCCGCTGTCGCCCTGCGTCGTGTCGCAATTGTGCAGGAACGAGCCGTCGCTGTAAGCGGTCAGCACACGGCAATCCATCTGCCCGGACAGGATGGACCCGGTGTCCCAGCTGTAGCCCGCCTGGCTGACCAGAAAGTCGCCTTCGGCCACGGCCCGAAGATCGTCCTTGCCCAGCACCATCGGCGCGATGAACCCCACCTCGGTGCCCAGGTCGCGGTCCAGTGTCAGCAGCGCCCAGTCATTGCCGTTCCCGCCATTCGGGGGCGCGCTTTCCTGCCTGTAATCCGGAGCAACCTGCATCGCGACGACCATCGCCCGGCCCAGGTCGGAATCGCCACGGGCACCGGCGCGAAAACTGAACCCCTTGGAAGACCCGTCCGTCGCCGATGCCACGCAATGCGCGGCGGTGGCGACCAGGCGCGGCGCGATCAGCACGCCGGTGCAGGACGACCCGTCGCCGGTGTCCAACAGGCCGACGGCGCGCCAGGGCATCTGCGTCACATCCATCTGAACGCGGTCGTCATAGCCGAAGAAATGGTCGCGCGCCTCGACCGGGCGCTGGCGTCCGACACAATCAGCGGTGTCGGTATTGGCCGCGCAACTGCCCGTCCCGCTGCCGGGCTCGTCGCAAATGCTGTTGAACGCGGTCTCGCAGGTGTTCGAGCGGTTGCGCAAGAACGCCACCGACCGGCAGTCATTGGTATCGGTCCCCGAGGTGCAGACCCCCAGCCCGATCCCCGGCTCGTCGCATTCATTGTCGTTGGCCCATTGGCAGCTGTTGTCCCCGCCGATCGCCAGCGCCCGGCAATCGGTGGCATCGGTGCCGGGCTGGCAGGCGCCGGTGCCGCCGAAATTCGGATCGTCGCATTCGTTGTCATTGGCCCAGCGGCAGGAATCGGTGCCCAGCTGGCCGCGAATCGGCGAAGGAACTGCATCCAGCAATCGCTGCCAGGCGCTGGCTTCGGCGCGGCAGTCATTGGCGTCGGTTCCGTTCTGGCAGGCCCCGGTGCCGTTGTAGCGCGGCTCGTCGCACTCGTTGTCATTCGCCCATTGGCAGGTATTGGCCTGTGCCTGCGCGGGCGCCGCGGTGCCGAAGGCGGCCAGCAGGGCCAGCATGATCGCTGCCAGCAAGGGCAGGAAAGGAACTCCGGCTGATCGGGTGAAAAATGTGTTCATCAAATGCCCCCTGGAGGTTCGCCCCCGGTGTCGCCCCCCGCCAGTGGCGGGAAGCAATCCTTGTTCTGCGGCCGCATTCAGTGTTCGCGGTCCATGACCCATTGCGGCGATGCGATGGTCACACCCAAGGTCGCCAGGCCGCCCGTGCCGCTATAGGTGCCCGCGAATACGGCATAATCGCCTTGCTGCGCATTGGGGATCATGATGCCCGGATTGAGCTGGTCGAAATCGTCGTTGCAATAAAGCGTGCCATCCGGGCCCACGACCACCAGCGTGCCATCAACATCCGATGCCATGTAGACCATCAGCTGCGGCAGGCCCGGCTGCGCGCCGATCACCAGGTCCGGCTGCGATGGGGTAATGAAACCCGCGCAGCCCTCTCCCATGCCGAAGGCTTCGGTCTCGCTGGGCAGCACATCGAAGATGATACGCGGATCGATGCGGGTCTCGGGTCCGAATTCGATCCGCCCCAGTATCGGCTCGGCGCCGGGGTCCAGATTTGCTGGCGCTGTCATCGGGCCCCCGTCGGTGCGCTCCCAGGCAGGCTCACCGACCGCGGCATAAAGGTTGAAGGTGCCCGGATCGTCCGGCGTGTAGGTGCCGACATAGACCAGATAGTCACCCGGCTGTGCGTCTTGCACCCGCACCGCGGGGTTCAGTTCGAAATCATCGTCGTTGCACGTCCAAACGCCATCCGGGGCGCGCACAGCCAGCACCAGATCGGTGCCCGAACGCGCGTAGAGGCTGACATCGGTTCCCTGTGAGGATCCGTCCAGACTGAGCACGAAATCCGGCGCCGAGACATCAACGAAGCCGGGGCAAAAAGCGCCGGTCGGCAGCATTTCCATCGGATCGCTGGACGTGACCGGCGCCGTGGCCAGCAACACACCACCCTGCGCCTGCCGGGCATCGAACATCGCGTAGCCGGCGCGCGGCGCGGCTTCCAGATTCACCACGGTGTTCGTGAACGCCGGTGCCCCGACCGAGGCGAACAGATCGAAGGTGCCCGCGCCGCCCTGCGAATAGCCGCCGACAAAAACCTGATAATCTCCGGCTGCGGCCGCATTGATCGTGACGCCCGGGTTCAGTTCGAACGCATCGTCATTGCAGATCACGGACCCGTCCGGCGATACCACCGCCATCGTCAGATCCCGCTCGGACACGGCGAACAGGCTGATCTGGTCCTGCGCCCTGTCCAGCGTCACCACGGCGTCAGGCGCATCCAGCCGCCCATAGCCCGGACAATATTCCGGGCTCAGCGGGCGCAGTTCCGAATCCGCATAGAGCATGGCGCGCAGGGCCAGCTCCTGTCGGCCGCCGCTTGCCGTTGCGGCAAAGACGTGCCGACCCGCGCGCGGCTCACCCAGCGCCGACACATCAAGACCAAACAGTTCGACTGCTGTAACCGGACGGTCAGACGCAATCAGCCGCGCATCGATGGCGGCGCCTTGCGCCCCGCCCATCCAGACCCGGTAGGCGCCCGGCGAAACGCCGGCCAGTTGCGCCGAGGCCAGACCCTGCTGATCGGCCAGGGCGCATTGATACAAGCCTTCGGGCGTCTCCAGAACCATGCTGACCACCCCGTCACCGGCGCCGGTAAAGGCCAGGGACTCCATCCGGGCCGTGACTTCGAACAACGCGGCATCGCCTTGGGGCAGCACGAAGCCCTGGCACCCGCGCACGAAGCCCGAGGCCGGATCCGTCGCTGTGCCAAAGACACGCGCATCGACGCGCACGGGGGTGAACGGATCCGCCGGCGGTCCGACCTCGATCGCGAAGCCGCCGCTTTCGGCCGATGCGGCCATGGGCGTCAGGGACAACAGCAAGGCGATTGCGGCGGACGATCCCCCTGAACGGGCCGATTTGAAAAAAGTCATAAAATCTTCCTTTCACGCGCGAAAATAGATTGCGCGAAAGAGTGCCTTGCCGATCGCCCCCGCGTCAACGGTCTTGAAACCGGCCCGGGCAAAGGATGTGCAAGGGATGGAAGCCCCCGTCATCTTGCTGTAAGGACAGGAAAAACCAGCATTCGGCAGGACAGGGACCCCCGGCATGGCCCGCATTCTCATCACCTCTGCGTTACCCTATATCAATGGTATCAAGCACTTGGGCAACCTGGTGGGCAGCCAACTGCCCGCTGATCTGTTCGCCCGCTACATGCGCGCGCGCGGGCATGAGGTGATGTTCATCTGCGCCACCGACGAACATGGCACGCCGGCCGAACTGGCCGCCGCCAAGGCGAAAAAACCGGTGGATGCCTACTGCGCGGAAATGCACGGCGTGCAATCCGGACTGGCGCAGGGCTTCAGGCTGTCCTTCGACCATTTCGGCCGCTCCAGCAGCCAGCGCAACCATGCGCTGACGCAGCACATGGCCGGTCGGCTGAAAGCCGCCGGGCTGATCTCGGAGGTCAGCGAGAAACAGGTTTATTCCCACGCCGATGGCCGCTTCCTGCCGGACCGCTATATCGAAGGCACCTGCCCGAATTGCGGCTATGAGCGCGCTCGCGGCGACCAGTGCGAGAA
>CAJQNQ010000033.1 GCA_905479725.1 uncultured Paracoccaceae bacterium
GAATAATGGGCAAGAAATTCGCGGCGCTGGAGCCCGATCACACCCGCCTGATCGCCGAACAGCACCTGTTCTTCGTCGCTTCGGCCGCGCCCACGGGCCGCGTGAACCTGTCGCCCAAGGGCATGGACAGCCTGCGCGTGCTGGGGCCGAACCGCCTGTTGTGGCTGAACTGGACCGGGTCCGGCAATGAAACCGCCGGGCATCTACGGCTGGATCCGCGCATGACCGTCATGTGGTGCAGCTTTGGCAAACGGCCGGTGATCCTGCGGGTCTATGGCACGGCCCGGGCCGTTCACCGGCATGACGCGGCTTGGGACGGCCTTTATGCCCATTTCGACCCCACCCCCTCGGCCCGGCAGGTGTTCGATCTGAACATCGACCTGGTGCAGACGTCTTGCGGCTTTGCCGTGCCTTTCATGGATTTCGCGGGCGAACGCGACACGCTGCGCCAGTGGGCCGATCAGCGCGGCGACGAGGATATCCGGCGCTATTGGGATGATCGAAATCGCCGCACGATCGACGGCCTGCCAACCGGCGTTTTGGGCGACGAATAAGCAAGCGCCGCGCCTCTTGAAACAGCGCGGGGTGGCGTTAGCTTTCCGGGAACGCTGACAGAAGGTGAACCCATGCCGAAACTGACCCGCCGATCCCTGATCCTGGGCGCCACCGCGACCACCGCTTCGGTGGTGCTTGCCGGTTGCGCGCGCGTCCCGGCGTCGCCCGCGGGCCCGCTGGAGCCGCTGACGCTGGACCAGGCATTTGTCGGGCAATTGCGCGGGCGCGGGGTGTTTCGCGTGGACCTGACGGGCGATGAACGCCGCTTCACCGCCGACCTGAATGGCACGCTGCGCGGCGACCGTCTGACGGTGGTCGAGGATTTCGTCTACGAGGACGGCCAGGCCGACCGCCTGACCTGGGTGTTCGACCGCGCCGGGCCGGGCCGCTGGACGGGCCAGCGCGAAGACACGGTGGGCCGCGCCGAGGTGATCGAACTGGGCACCGAAATCCGCCTGACCTATACCGCCGATTTCCGCTCGAACGAAGGGATCACGCGGTTGGATTTCGCCGATGTGCTCTACCGCGCGCCCGATGGCGGGCGGATCATCAACGACGCCGTCGTGCGCCGCTGGGGCCTGCCCGTGGCGCGGGTGCGTTTCGAGATGACCCCGGCATGACCGCGGCGGCCGGGGTCACGGTCACGCAGGCTCTGGATGCGCTGCAATCGCTGGCGGATCCCGCCCGCGCGTCCGACATGGCGCGCTACCACAAGATCCAGCGCCCCTATCTGGGCCTGGGCAATCCGCAAATTGACGCGCTGGTCAAGGATTGGCGCGCGGCCTGCTCGCTGGAGGCGCGCCTTGGGCTGGCCGCCGGCTTGTGGGACAGCGGTATCCACGAGGCGATGATCGCCGCCGCGAAGGTGCTGACGCAGGCCCGCCTTCGCCCCAGCGACGAAGCCGCCTGGCAGTTGATCGCCGGCTGGGCCGCAGGGTTCGAGGGGTGGGCCGTGGCCGATCACGCCTGTTCGGCGGGCGGGCGGCGATTGATTGCCGATCCGGCCCGGCTGGATCAGGTCGAGGGCTGGATCACCCATCCCAACATGTGGACGCGGCGCGCGGCGCTGGTCATGACGCTGCCCTGGACCCGGTTGCCGAACCCCAAGCCCGCCGATGTTGCGGTGCGTCACCGTATCCTGGGCTGGGCCGAGGCACTTGCCGATGACCGCGACTGGTTCATCCAGAAGGCCATCGGCTGGTGGCTGCGGGACCTGTCGAAACATGATTCCGGCCTGACCCAAGACTGGATCGCGCGGCACGGCGAGCGGCTGAGACACTTTGCCCGCAAAGAGGCACTGCGCCACAGTGACGGGGCGTGACGGGCTGCGGCACATGGTCGGCCTAACCCTCGCGAATCCGGGATTTCGGTCGATGAGACCGCCATTTTTGCCGGAAACAACGGAGAATCGGCAAGAAAACCCAGACTGATGGAAAAATCACCGACTGTGCGCGCTAACAATCTGGTGGCGCCATTGTGATGACGCAATTGCGCTTGTATCCCCAAGACAGCAGTCAACCAGAAGGGACAGATCATGCGCGCGACCAAAGTCGTCCAGAAGATCCTCGGCAATTACGAAGGTGAAACCCCCGGCGTGAAGGCCAACCTGTGCCGCATGCTGATGAACGGCAAGCTGGGCGGCACCGGCAAGATGATCATCCTGCCGGTCGATCAGGGCTTCGAGCATGGCCCCGCGCGCAGCTTTGCCCCGAACCCGGACGGCTATGACCCGCATTACCATTACCAACTGGCGATCGACGCCGGGTTGAACGCCTATGCCGCGCCGCTGGGATCGCTGGAGGCGGGCGCCGATACCTATGCCGGTCAGATCCCGACGATCCTGAAACTCAACAGTGCCAATTCGCTGATGTCCGGCACGGCGGGCAAGAACCAGGCGATCACGGCGTCCGTGGATGACGCGCTGCGCATTGGCGCCTCGGCGATCGGGTTTACGGTCTATCCGGGTTCGGATTGCGCGCTGGACATGTTCGAAGAGATCGTCGAGATGCGCAAGGAAGCCGCCGCCAAGGGGGTCGCAACCGTGATCTGGTCCTATCCGCGCGGCGAAGCGATCACCAAGGACGGTGAAACCGCGATCGACGTGGCCGCCTATGCCGCCCATATCGCCGCGCTGCTGGGCGCGCATATCATCAAGATCAAGCTGAGCACCGATCACCTGATGCTGCCCGAGGCCAGGAAGGTCTATGAGGATCAGAAGATCGACATCGCCACCCAGGCCGAGCGCGTGCGCCACTGCGTGCAATCCTCGTTCAACGGCCGCCGGATCATCGTGTTTTCGGGTGGTGCTGCCAAGGGCGCTGATGCCGTGTTCGACGACGCCCGCGCGATCCGCGACGGCGGCGGCAACGGCTCCATCATCGGGCGCAACAGCTTCCAGCGCTCCCGCGAGGACGCGCTGGAGATGCTGGGCAAACTGGTGGACATCTACCGCGGCAAGGCCTGAAACGGGCCTTTGACTTGCCAAATTGAAAAGGGGGCCATACGGCCCCCTTTGCGCGGCTGAGCCCGTCCTTGGGGACGGGCGGCTGGGGGCGCTGCCCCCGCGCCTGCGGCGCCCCCCGGGATATTTTCAGACAGATGATGGGAAGCGCCGCGAGAGATGGCGCGACCCTTTCAGGCCATACCGGCGCGGCCAGTCGGCGGCCTTGGTGATGCCGATACGCGGACCGGTCAGGATTTTGGCGGGAGGGCCTTCATCGATGAAAAAGTCTGGGGCGCTGAACGGGCGGCCATAATCGGCATCGGTGACACCGAGCGCCTGAGCAAGGCGGCCCGGGCCGGTTTCGATCAGGCGGGGCGCGCTGGTGCCGCGTCTTGATGCCATGAGTGCGAGGCCCTCGAGCGGTTCGCCGGCGCACAGCAGGACCCCGTGCCCATGCCCGCAGGTGACGTTCAGGCACCAGTGGATCCCGTAGGAACGATAGACATAGGCGTGACCGGCCGGGCCGAACATGGCGGCGTTGCGTTTGGTCGGACCGGGGAAGGAATGCGAGGCGGGGTCGTCGGGCTGGTAGGCCTCGGTCTCGGTGACGACGCCCGAACAGCCCCGAATTGTCAAGATCGCTCCGATCAGGGCAGGGGCAAGGTCGGTGGCGGGCGGTTGAAGATCATGGGGCCAAGGTAGGGCGCAAAGCCGGGCAGGGAAAGCGGGATGTCCCCCGCGTGGGACAGGGTGCGGGACAAGCGATATCAAGGGGTTGGCTTGCAGGGTTTACGATTTGGTAAGGGTTGCAGGCACTCTACCGGCGTTGGGTGCCCGTCAAACGCGGTCAATTTGAGCATGAAAGCAAGAGTCGCGCCCGATCTGGGGAGCGCTTCCGGGCCGGCGCTCAACGCGTGATCGGGCCGTCCGGGCGAAGGTCGGGCGCGGCCCGTGTTTCACACGGGCGGGCGGGTGGCTTGTATTTCTCGCAAGCATTCATCCGGTGTCATTGCACAGATATTGGCGACACGCTCGAATGCCACCGCGTTATCCTGAAAGTCTTCGGTGTTTGAGGTAACGAAAATGTCTCGTTTGTTGTCTATGTGCACAAACAACGTGTGAACGTCGCACCAAATATTGCGCAATTTTGAATATTTTTTCGAGTGGAACTCTTCATCAGTTAGATCGGCAAGAATATCTTTGGACGATTTGGGGGCCATAACTTCCCACAGGGCATCTGTTATCGGTTCGATCGGTTGCTCTTCGTCGCGCCAGTAACTCATGCCCCAATATGTTAGTCCCCATGTTCCGGGGGCCGGCAAAACCTGTAAATCCGCCAAACCCGCGTTGGCAAGCCGAATTTCGAGATGGTTCCCGTCTCGTGGAAACTCGCGCGATTTTCTTGTATTTTCAGAGGCGGATATCGCTGTAATCGCTACATCAACTTTGCCCTCGTTATGCAGGCGCGCCAGTTCCAAAATCGCCTTGGCTGCGGGCTCGTTTTTCTCGACTGCAATGACACAGTTCCAGTCGAAAGTGATGGTTTTCATATGCAAGCCCCACACATAAAAAGGGCACCCCGAAGGGCGCCCTTTAATTACTGATCCAGGAAACTCCGCAGTTTCCGGCTGCGGCTGGGATGCTTCAGCTTTCGCAAAGCCTTGGCTTCGATCTGCCGGATGCGTTCGCGGGTGACGCTGAACTGCTGGCCGACTTCTTCCAGCGTGTGATCCGTGTTCATGCCGATGCCGAAGCGCATGCGCAGGACACGTTCTTCGCGGGGGGTCAGCGACGAAAGCACCCGGGTCGTCGTTTCGCGCAAGTTCTCCTGAATCGCGGAATCCAGCGGCAGGACGGCGTTCTTGTCCTCGATGAAGTCGCCAAGCTGGCTGTCTTCCTCATCGCCAATCGGCGTTTCCAGGGAAATCGGTTCCTTGGCGATCTTCAGGACCTTGCGGACCTTGTCGAGCGGCATTTGCAGCTTTTCGGCCAGTTCCTCGGGCGAGGGTTCGCGGCCGATCTCGTGCAGGATCTGGCGCGAGGTGCGCACCAGCTTGTTCATCGTCTCGATCATGTGCACCGGTATGCGGATGGTGCGCGCCTGATCGGCGATGGAGCGGGTGATGGCCTGGCGGATCCACCAGGTCGCGTAGGTCGAGAACTTGTAACCGCGCCGGTATTCGAATTTGTCGACGGCCTTCATCAGGCCGATATTGCCCTCCTGGATCAGGTCCAGGAATTGCAGGCCGCGGTTGGTGTATTTCTTGGCGATGGAGATCACCAGGCGCAGATTGGCCTCGACCATTTCCTTCTTGGCCTGACGGGCCTCTTTCTCGCCCTTCTGGACCTGCTGCACGATGCGGCGGAATTCGGAAATATCGACGCCCACATAACGGCCCACGGTGGCCATTTCGTCGCGCAGTTCCAGAACCTTGTCGCCATGCTTCTCAAACAGGGCCTGCCAGCCGCGACCCTTGGCTTGGGCCATGCAGTCGCACCATGTCGGGTCCAACTCGTAGCCGCGATAGGCGTCAATGAATTCGCGGCGGTTGATGCGCGCCTGGTCGGCAAGACGCACCATCGACGAATCGATAGCCATGATCTTCTTGTTGATGCCGTAAAGCTGGTCGATCAACGCCTCGATCCGGTTGTTGTGCAGGTGCAGCGAGTTCACCAGTTCAACGATTTCGGACCGCAGCTTCTGATAGGC
>CAJQNQ010000034.1 GCA_905479725.1 uncultured Paracoccaceae bacterium
TCCCTCAACCGCGCCACGGCCTCGGGGCCGATCAGCTCGGACGCCCAGTCCGAGAAACGTTCGGTGTCGCGCACCGGTGCGCGGCGCAGGCGGCGTTGCATCTGCGCCAGCGTGGCGGCGGTGACCGAGGGCAGCAACGCCTGCAACACCTCGTCGCGGGCGGTGTTGATGTTCAGCGGCGAGGGCTCCGGCAGGGCCGCGAGCAACGGCAGCAGCCGCGCGAACGCGTCGGATTCGGCGCCCGCCAGCGGCGCAAGTTGCAGCGGATGCGCCAGCGGCAGGGGCAAACCGGCACGCGCCTGCGCATCTGGCCCCAGCGCGTTGGCCAGGCGCTGGGTGGCGGCGCGGCTCAATCCCTGCGCCCGTGCCAGCCGGACAAAACCGGCGCGCGCCGCGGCGTGCTTGGCCTCGGATCCGTTCAGGGTGTTGACGTTGAAGCGGCCCTGCAAATCCTCGATACGCCAGGACAGGCGCGCGTCACGCACCGTGACGTCATCGCGAACCCGGGCCCATGGCTGGGCCCCATGGGCAAAAACCGCCAGGGCCGGATCGCCCAGCAGCGCCTGCACCTGGGCGACGCCGCTGTCCAGATACAGCGCCGCCTGATCGGCCTGAAACCGGACCTGCAACCGCTCGCGCGCGGTTTCGGCGCGCAGCAGCAGTGCGGTGGCAACGGCGGCCAGCGCCGCCACCAGCACCAGCGCCTGAACCACCGCCATGCCGCGCGCCCGCGCGCTCATCGCGCCACCACGACGCGCAGCGTTCCGTGGCGCCGATGCGTCAGCGTGACGGCCAGCCCGGGCGGCAGGCTGGCGGGCTCCTGAACAGTGGGCAGATCGCCTCGCAACGGCGTCAGCGCCAGTTCCGTGACCTGTGCCAGCACGGGAACACGCGGGCCGGGCGGAGTGTCTGTGTTCTGGTCCGGCCAGACCTGGCGCCAGAGCGTTCCATCCGGCTCAAGCCCCCAGCGCGCGCGCCCGATCCGCGCGCCCCCACTGTCGGCGCCGAATCCCGCGCGCGACAGGGTGAAGCCGGACTCTGTCGCTGTGATCGCCGGCCGCGGTTCTCCAGCCTCATCGATCCACGGCACGGGTGCGGCACCTTCCAGATCCGCGCGCAGCAGGGCCAGCGCGCGCGCCAGCGTTGCCGCGTCGCGGTCGATCCGCGTCAGCACGTCGCGCTGCACGAAGATCCCGCCCAGCGCCTGCACCGCCATCACCGAGACCAAGGCCAGGATCGCCATCGCGGCCAGCAATTCGATCAATGTGAAGCCTTGCCGGCGCCGGCTCATGGCGTGCCCTCGGGAACATACAGGATCACGCTGGCTCCGGGCTCGCCCTGCGTCGAGACGGTGATCTGCGCCTCGATCAGCCCGCCCGATGCCGGCGCCTCGGCAATCGCGATCTGCCAGTCCCGAGCGCCATAGGTGACACGGGGCGCCAGCCCGCGCCCGGCGGCCATGCCGGACAGACGCAACTCAGCGGCGCGGTTCATCGCCACCTCATGCGCGAACAGGCGCGGGATCTGCCCGCCGACGCTGCGCTGCGCCTGGTCGAAGCTGCGATAGGCGGCTACGGTGCCGATGGCCAGAATGGCCACGGCGATCACCAGTTCCACCAGGGTAACCCCCCGGGTGTCGGTCCGGTGGCGGCTCATTGACACACCACCGCCGACCAGCCGTCCGAACGGCAGACAACCGCCGCCCGCCCGGGACCGAAAGCGGCGCTGAAAACGGTGCTGCGGCCATCGGGCAGCAAGCGGATAAGGGGCGGCGCGGAATGATCCGCGCGCGCGCCCGGCAGCACGGGCTGGCCGGCAATCTGCCAGCGGAGCCCCGATGCAGCGCCCGTTGCAAGGCCGGGCATCGCTTGCGTCGCCGGTTGCCAGCGCCCTTCGCCGGCCGGCTCCACGATCAGCCAGCCATCCGGACGCGGATGAACCCCGACCACCCGCCGTCCCAGCACCGCCCGGTCGCGCGCATCGTTCATGGCCTGCGCGAAGCGGTCGGCCATCCTGCGCGGGCTGTCCGAGGACCGCGCAAAGCCCCCTCCGGTGCCCAGTGCTACGCCCAGCGCAAGCACCGAAAGGATCGACACCACGACCAGAAGCTCCACCAGGGTGAACCCGGCCTGGGGGCGCGGATCAGTTCTCATCCCAGTTGGTAATATCGGCATCCGCCCCGCTTCCCCCGGCATTGCCATCGGCACCCCGGCTGAGCAGATCGAACGCGCCACGCACACCGGGCACCAGATACAGATAGGGGCGCCCCCAGGGGTCCTGCGGCACGCGGTCCAGATACCCGCCCGAGGCCCAGTTCGCGGGCTCCGGGGCTGTTGTCGGTCGCTCGACCAGCGCGCGCAGCCCCTGTTCGGTTGTCGGATAGGCGCCGGTGTCCAGCCGATACAGGTTCAGCGCCGAGGTGATTGCCGCGATATCCGATTGCGCGCGAACGATGCGGGCCTGATCCGGGCGGTCGATGACGCGCGGCACGATGACCACGGCCAGCAACGCCAGAATCACCACGACAACCATCAGTTCGATCAGCGTCAGCCCGGCATCGCGGCGCATCGCAGCGCCTTTCGCGGCGCATGGCGTTCTGCTAGCTAGTCGTGTCATGCGGTTCCCTTGCCATCCTGTCTGCCCGGCCGCGACCGGCCTGAGCCTGTCCGCAGTTCAGAGTAGCCGCGCCGCGCTGCGCGCACAACCGTGCCCGGGCGGGCAACGCGCGTGATGCCGGTTGTGATCGCGGCATTGTTGGGGGCGGCGATGGGCTCGTTTGCCGCGCTGCTGGCGGAACGCACATTGCGCGCGGAACCGGTGCTCTGGGCACGGTCGCAATGCCGGGCCTGCGCGGCGCGGCTGGGTTGGACAGAGTTGGTGCCGATCCTGAGCTACCTGTGGCAACGCGGCCGCTGCCGGCACTGCGATGCGCGGATCCCGCCCGCGTTGTTTCAGGCCGAACTGGCCGGCGCCTTGATGGGCGCCGCCGCTGCGCTGGCCAGCCCCGATCCGCTGCGCGCGCTGGTGCTGGGGCTGTGGATGTGGGCCTTGCTGGCCCTGGCTATTGCCGACCTGCGCGCCTTTCGCCTGCCCGACCGCCTGCTGCTGCTGGCGGCGCTTGCCGGGGCCGCGCATGTCGGGATGGGCGATGGCAGCGGCTGGCCATCGCTGGCCGACCGCACCCTGAACGCGGGGCTGGGCGCCGGGGCGGGGGCCGGGAGTTTCTGGCTGATCCGGTTGATCTACCGGCTGGCGCGCGGGCGTGACGGCATGGGGCTGGGCGATGTGAAGCTGATGGCCGTGCTGGGGCTGGGGCTGGGTCTGGAGCGTCTGCCGCTGACGGTGCTGTTGGCGGCCCTGTCGGCGTTGATCGTGTCCGTGCTGCGCGCCTGGCGGCGCGGACGGCCACTGAACCGGCTGGGCCGTGTGCCCTTTGGCGCGGCGCTGGCGCTGGCTGCGGCGGTGATGGCGGTGCTCTGACGCGACCCCATGACGCCGGCCCCCATGACGTCTGCCCCCAATGACGCCGGCCCCTTGACGCCGGCCCGCCGTTTGATGACCTTGACGCGCATGGACCAGACAGCCCAGCGCCGATTGCCGCAACTCCCCGCCATTGTCGAAGCCTGGCGCGCCGACGGGCGGCCGGGCCGTGACGACAACACGCCCGGACTGATCCTGATCTGCGAACATGCCTCGAACGCGCTGCCACTCGATTGGCCCGAACTGGGCGGCGACCTGGGGATCAGCGCCGCGACGCGGGCATCGCACGCCGCATGGGACATTGGCGCGCTGGGATTGTCGCGCGAACTGGCGCCCCGGCTGGCGCCGCAAACCGGGGGCGCGCTGTTGATCCATGCGCCGCTGTCCCGGCTGGTCTATGACCTCAATCGCCCGCCCGACCACGCGGGCGCCATTCCGCCCCGGTCCGAAGTCCACGACATCCCCGGCAACACCTCGCTGACGCTGGAACAGCGTCTGGCACGGCTCGATTCCGTCTATCTGCCGTTTCAAGCCAGTGTGAGCGCCGAAATCGCCCGGCTGGTGATGCGCGGCAAACGGCCCGTCATCATCGCCATGCATTCCTTCACGCCGGTCTTTCTTGGTCAGCGCCGCGAGGTCGAATTCGGCATCCTGTTCGATGACGATGACGACATTGCCCAGCATCTAATGCTGGCCAGCCGGGGCAGCGGGCTGGTCACGCGCCTGAACGAACCCTACACGGCGCAGTCCAGCGTCGCGCACACGACGCGGATTCATGCGCGCCCCATGCGTCTGCACCACACGATGCTGGAGATCCGCAATGACCTGATCGCCGATCCCGCGGGGCAAGCCAGGATCGCCGGGATCCTCGCACCCTTGCTGCGCAGCGCAATTTCCGAGGCGCTCGGAAACGAGGCACCGCGCCTGTAATCTGCTGTCGCAGTCGAGTATTTGGGGCAAGATGAAACCCTGCCGGGTCATGCCCCCGCCGTGATCGGCGCCAAGGCTGGATCGGGGCTTGCGCCGCCCCCTGTGCTGGCTATAACCCGCCTCAATTTGCGCGCTGCCCCGATGGGGTGGTGCGGTCATGCACGCTTATGCACGCTATGGGGGCCGACCATGCCAAAAAGAACCGATATCAAGTCCATCATGATCATCGGCGCGGGGCCCATCGTCATTGGTCAGGCGTGCGAGTTCGACTATTCGGGGGCCCAGGCCTGCAAGGCGCTGCGCGAGGAAGGGTATCGGGTGGTTCTGGTCAACTCGAACCCGGCGACCATCATGACGGACCCGGAACTGGCCGATGCCACCTATATCGAGCCGATCACGCCAGAAGTCGTCGCCAAGATCATCGAAAAGGAACGCCCCGACGCGCTGCTGCCGACGATGGGCGGGCAGACCGGGTTGAACACCGCGCTGGCGCTGGCCGACATGGGCGTGCTGGAGAAATTCGGTGTCGAACTGATCGGCGCCAAACGCGAAGCCATCGAAATGGCCGAGGACCGCAAGCTGTTCCGCGAGGCGATGGACCGGCTGGGCATCGAGAACCCCAAGGCGACGATTGTCGCCGCACCGAAATTGGCCAACGGCAAGTATGACATCAATGCCGGTGTAGCGCAGGCGATGCAGGACCTGGAGCATATCGGCCTGCCCGCGATCATCCGCCCGGCCTTCACGCTGGGCGGCACCGGCGGCGGCGTGGCCTATAACCGCGACGATTACGAGGAGATCTGTCGCAGCGGGCTGGATGCCTCGCCGATGGCGCAGATCCTGGTCGATGAAAGCCTGCTGGGCTGGAAGGAATTCGAGATGGAAGTGGTGCGCGACACCGCCGACAACGCGATCATCGTGTGTTCCATCGAAAACGTCGACCCGATGGGCGTGCACACTGGCGACAGCATCACCGTGGCCCCGGCCCTGACGCTGACCGACAAGGAATACCAGATCATGCGCAATCACTCGATTGCCGTGCTGCGGGAAATCGGCGTGGAAACCGGCGGATCGAACGTGCAATGGGCGGTGAACCCCGCCGATGGACGGATGGTGGTGATCGAGATGAACCCGCGCGTGTCGCGCTCCTCGGCGCTGGCCTCGAAGGCCACGGGCTTTCCGATTGCCAAGATCGCGGCGAAACTGGCCGTGGGCTACACGCTGGATGAGCTGGACAACGACATCACCAAGGTCACGCCGGCCAGCTTCGAGCCGACGATCGACTATGTCGTCACCAAGATCCCGCGCTTTGCATTCGAGAAATTCCCCGGCAGCAAGCCCAACCTGACCACCGCGATGAAATCGGTGGGCGAGGCGATGGCGGTCGGTCGCACGATCCACGAATCGCTGCAAAAGGCGCTGGCGTCGATGGAGACCGGCCTGAGCGGCTTTGACGAAATCGCCATTCCCGGCGCGCCGGAACACGCCGCCGTGATCAAGGCGCTCAGCGAACAGACCCCCGACCGGATGCGCACCATCGCGCAGGCCATGCGCCACGGGCTGAGCAACCAGCAGATCCAGGCGGCGACGGCGTTTGATCCGTGGTTCCTGGAACGGATCCGCGAGATCGTCGATGCCGAGGAAGAAATCCGCACCACCGGCCTGCCGACCGACGCCGCCGGGATGCGTGCGCTGAAGATGATGGGCTTCACCGACGCCCGCCTGGGCGCGTTGACGGGACTGACGGAAACCAAGGTGCGGCGCGTCCGCCTGGCCGCCGGCGTCACCGCCGTGTTCAAGCGCATCGACACCTGCGCCGCCGAATTCGAAGCGCAGACGCCCTACATGTATTCCACCTATGAAGCGCCCGCGATGGACGAGGTGGAATGCGAGGCGCGCCCGTCGGACCGCAAGAAGGTGGTCATTCTGGGCGGCGGCCCCAACCGGATCGGTCAGGGGATCGAATTCGATTACTGCTGCTGCCATGCCTGCTTCGCGCTGACCGACGCGGGCTATGAAACCATCATGGTCAACTGCAACCCCGAAACCGTGTCGACCGATTACGACACCTCGGACCGGCTGTATTTCGAACCGCTCACGCTGGAACATGTGCTGGAAATCCTGCGGGTCGAACAATCCAATGGCACGCTGCACGGCGTGATCGTGCAGTTCGGCGGGCAAACGCCGTTGAAGCTGGCCAACGCGCTGCATGACGAAGGCATTCCGATCCTGGGCACCAGCCCCGACGCCATCGACCTGGCCGAGGACCGTGAGCGTTTCCAGAAACTGCTCAACAAGCTTGAGTTGAAGCAGCCGATCAACGGCATCGCCACTTCGGACGCCCAGGCGCTTGAAATCGCTGAGCGCGTGGGCTTTCCGCTGGTCATTCGCCCATCCTATGTGCTGGGCGGCCGGGCGATGGAGATTGTGCGCGACATGGATCAGCTGCGCCGCTACATCACCTCGGCCGT
>CAJQNQ010000035.1 GCA_905479725.1 uncultured Paracoccaceae bacterium
TCGCGGCGGCAAAGCGCAAAGGCAGCGCCAGGTGGTCGGGGTCGCGCAGGCTGGCCAGCAGCGCCACATCCGCCCCGTCCAGATCGCCGGGCAGCGTGACCAGGCTTTCGCCATCGGGGAAATGGTGCCAGTCCAGCGCGCCCAGGTCCGCGCCCAGGGCTGGCGCAAGGTCGCGTGCCAGCGGCATCATTTCGGGAAAGGCGACAAGGATCATGTCATCCCCCCGGACAGCAAGAACACATCGGACTGCGATTCGGCATAGGCATGGGCATAGGCCAGTTCGCCCGGTGTCTCGGCGAGCAGTTCATAAAGCGGCTGGCCCCGCTCCACGCGGTCGCCCACCCGCGCCAGCAGGCGAATGCCCGCGCTTTTCTGGCGTGGCGCGCCGGCCAGCTTGGCGATGCGGGCAATGCGGCGGTTGTCGATGACGGTCACCACGCCCGCCCCAGGGGCCGGGATCTCGATGCGGTGCGCGGCCATTTCGGGTTCGCGGAAGCCGCCCTGCGCGGTGCAGATCGCCATGAATTTCGCCTCGGCCGCGCCGCTGTCCAGCAGCGCCTGCGCGCGAAATCGTCCTTGCCCCGGTCCTGTCCGTGCCCCCGGTCCAGTCCGTGCCCCGGCGTCCGGCGCGAGGTCCAGCAGCCTTCCGGCCAGGTCCAGCGCCCGGTCGCGCAGATCCGCCGGGGCGCCGGGCGCGCGGCGCAGGACCGCCAGCACGTCGATCGCTTCCAGCGCCGGGCCGATCCCGTGCCCGACAGGCGCGCTGCCATCGCTGACATGCAGCGCCAGGTTCAGGCCAACCGCCGCGCCCACTTGCGACAACCGGGCGCCCAGCCGTTCGGCGGCCTCGGGCGAGCGCACCTTGGCGGTGGGGCCGACCGGCATGTCGATCAGGACATGGGTCGCGCCCGCCGCCGCCTTTTTCGACAGCACGCTGGCCACCAGTTGCCCGGTGGAATCGAAATCGAGCGGGCGTTCGACGCGGATGAAGTGATCGTCGGCCGGGCTGAGCGCAAGCCCGCCGCCCCAGACGACGCAGCCGCCCTCGGCCTCGACCACCCGGCGCAGGGCCGCGGCGTCCAGCGTGACGGGCGCCATGACCTCCATCGTGTCGGCCGTCCCCGCCGGCGAGGTGATCGCGCGGCTGGATGTCTTGGGGATCAGATACCCCGCTGCGGCGATGATGGCGACGACAAGCGGCGTCGTGCGGTTGCCGGGCAAGCCGCCGACGCAATGCTTGTCCAGAACGGTGCGCCCGCCCCAGTCCAGCGTCTGCCCCGCATCCTGCATGGCGCGGGTCAGCGCCACGGTTTCGGCCAGGTCCAGCCGGTCGCCCGCGCAGGCGGTGATGAAGGCGGCCAGGTCGATATCCGACAGCCGGTTGTCCAGCGTATCGCGCACGATGGCCGCGAAGCCGGCCTGATCCAGCCGGTCGCCGTAAGCCTTCGCCCGGATACTGGACGCCGAAACCGGCGGCTCAGGATGCGAGAACGCGCCCCTGTCCCCGGCCCGCGCACCAAGCGCCGCCCAGGCCGCCACCGACAACGCCGCGTGATCCACGCCAAGCCACGCATCCCGCTGCACGATGTTCAGGATGGCGATGATCCAGCGATCGCCAAGGTCGATGCGCACACGGGTCAGCGCCGCGAACCCTTCGGAGCGGCAGATATGACAGTCCTCGTTCATGTAGACGACCGGCTGCCGGTAGGTATCGATCCCCGCGGGGACAAGCGCCAGCATTTCGGTCATCGCGGCCGGTCCAGATTGATGGATTCGAGGTGTTCAGGCACGCGCACGCTTCGCCCAAGCTCATGGTCCACGCGAAACCGCAAGGTATCCGCCGCCGTCGGCTCGCCATGGGTCAGATAGGTCATCTCGGGGGCCGGCGCGGCGGACATCCAGCGCAGGATTTCATCGGCATCGGCGTGGCCCGAGAAGGTCTTGAGTTGAACCACCTCGGCCCCGATGGGGAATTCGCGGCCGAACATGCGCAGGTTTTGCGCTCCATCGGCCAGCGCCGCGCCGCGCGTCCCGCCGGCCTGAAAGCCGGACAGCAGAATGGTGTTGCGGGGATCGCCGCCGAAGCTGACCAGGTGGTGCAGGATCCGCCCGCCGGTCAACATGCCGCTGGCCGAAATGATGATCATCGGACCCTGGCGGGTGTTGAGTTCCTTGGATTGTTCGACCGTGTTCACCCGCTTGGCGATCCTGAACATCGCCGCGCAATCCTCGCGGCTGACATGATGTTCTTCGTGGTAATTGTGATAGATTTCGGTGGCGTCCACCGCCATCGGACTGTTGAGGTAAACCGGAACATAGGGAATGTCGCCGCGTGCCATCAGGCGCGCGATGTGCAGCATCAGGCCCTGCGCCCGGCCGACCGCGAAGGACGGGATCAGCACCGTGCCACCACGCGCGAAGGTGCGTTTGAGGATCGGCGCCAGTTCGGCCTCGGGGTCGGTATCGGGATGCGACCGGTTGCCATAGGTGGATTCGCAGACCAGCACATCCGCCCCGCCGAAAGGCCGGGGCGCGCGCATCAGCGGATCGGGGTCATGGCCCAGATCGCCGCTGAAATGGATCACCCGGTCGCCGATCTCGAGCCGGATCTGCGCCGCCCCGAGCAAATGCCCGGCGGGAATGAAGCGCGCCGAAACCCCCGCGCCCAGGTCGATGTTTCGGTCGAACGGGTGCGTGTCGAACCGCTCCAGCGCCGCCTGCGCATCCTTGAGGGTGTAGAGCGGCCGCGGGTTCTTGTGCCTGGAAAACCCCTTGCGGGCGGCGAAGCGGGCTTCTTCCTCCTGGATATGCCCGCTGTCGGGCAGGATAAGGCCGCACAGATCCGCGGTTGCGCTTGTGCTGTGCACCCGCCCGCCATAGCCCGACCGGATCAGCGCGGGCAGGTATCCCGAATGGTCCAGATGGGCATGGGTCAACAGCACCGCGTCGATACTGCCCGGCCGCACCGGAAAGGGCTTGCGGTTGCGTTCCCGCAGGGTCTTGAAACCCTGGAACAGGCCGCAATCGACCAGAATGCGCCGCCCCCTGGCCTCGATCAGATAGCGCGAACCAGTGACGGTTCCGGCACCGCCCAGAAAGCGCAGCTTTGGACGCGGGGCGGCGGTCATGCCTTGGCCCCCCGGTTGGCGATGGCGTTGAAGATCCCGCCAAAGAGCAAAGCGGCATACCAGCCGTAAAGGAAGCTTTCGACCAGGCCGATGGTGAAGCCGGCCGGGGTCAGCCAGACGAAACCGGGCAACAGGCCGGCCCAGGATTGATACATCGCGTAGCCGGGGAAGATCAGGTCGAACCCGATGCAGACCAGATAGGTCAGCGCCAGGAACAGGCTCAGCGCCCAACCCAGCGGCACGATGGGCAGGCGCGCGCCGCCGGCCGCGCCGGGCTTGCCCATGACGCAGTCGCCACAGGTCAGGCGCAGCGCCAGGAAAAGGAGCGCCGCGACCGCGGCAAAATAGAGGATCGGTGTCATGGCGTGTTCCTTTCTTGTCCAGACAAAAGGCGGGACGCGAACGCCCCGCCCGATGGCTTTGGTTCGCCGGAAGGATTCGGCGCTTCAGACGGGCGGCCAGCGCCGCGTCGCCTCAGTTCTGGCTGCAGCAACACCCGGATTTCGCCGGCTTCTCTGCCGCGGTTTCCTGGACGCGCG
>CAJQNQ010000036.1 GCA_905479725.1 uncultured Paracoccaceae bacterium
AACATCTGGGGCCGCGCCAAATCACCGGTCAACCGCCGCGAATACGGCCCGGGCCAGCAAGGCCAGCGCCGCAAGGGCAAGATGTCGGATTTCGGCACCCAGCTGCGCGCCAAGCAGAAGCTGAAGGGCTATTACGGCGATCTTACCGAAAAGCAATTCAAGCGCATCTATGGTGACGCGGCCCGGATCAAGGGCGACACCGGCGAAAACCTGATCGGCCTCTTGGAGCGCCGTCTGGATGCCGTGGTCTACCGCGCCAAGTTCGTGCCGACCATATTCGCCGCCCGCCAGTTCGTGAACCACGGCCATGTGACCGTGAACGGCAAGCGCGTGAACATCGCCAGCTACCGTGTCAAGGAAGGCGATGTGATCGCCGTTCGTGACCGCTCGAAGCAACTGGCCATCGTGCTGGAATCGACCCAACTGGCCGAGCGCGACGTGCCCGACTACATCGACGCCGATCATTCCAAGCTGACCGCGACCTATGTGCGCACCCCCGGCCTTTCGGATGTGCCCTACGCGGTTCAGATGGAACCCAACCTGGTCGTCGAATATTACGCCAAGAACTGATCCGGCCTCGGCTCATCAGCGTCTTGCACATGCATTGGGGCCGCGCCGGGAGAACCGGGGCGGCCCTTTTCTGTTGCGTGGCGCGGGCGGTGGGCGGGTTTGAGTATTTTGGGAAAGATGAAGCCGCTTTCGCGCAGGAGCGGTGAAGGAACTGGCCGCGCCGGGGTTGGCGCGCTAGAAACGCCCGCAGGGGCAGGGAACGGAGAACAGGGATGAGCAGCATCATCCAGCCGCAGCCGGGTATCATGAACATCGCGCTCTATGTCAGCGGGGAAAGCCGGTTGGAGGGCCAGGCCGAGGTTCTGAAGCTGTCGGCCAACGAAAATCCCTATGGCCCCAGCCCGCAGGCGCGGGAGGCCTATGTCCGGGCGGCGCAGGCGCTGCACCGGTATCCGGCCACCGATCACGCCCCGTTGCGCGCCGCCATCGCCGAGGTTCACGGGCTGGACGCGGATCGCATCATCTGTGGCGTGGGCTCGGACGAGGTGCTGCAATTCATCGCGCAGTGCTTTGCCGGCCCCGGGGACGAGGTCATCACCACGCACCACGGGTTTTCGATGTATCCGATCCTGGCGCACAGCGTCGGGGCGAGGCCGGTCGAAGTGGCCGAAACGGACCGCGTGGTCGATGTGGACAAAATTCTGGCGGCGGTCACGGCACGCACCCGGATCGTGTTCATTGCCAACCCGGCCAATCCAACCGGCACGATGCTGCCGCAGGACGCGTTGCGCAAGCTGGCCGAGGGGCTGCCGCCCGCCGTGATCCTGGTTCTGGACGGCGCCTATGCCGAATTCGCCGAGGGCTATGACGGCGGTGCGAGGTTGGTGGACTTGTTCCCCAACGTGGTCATGACCCGCACGTTTTCCAAGATCTACGGGCTGGGCGGGTTGCGCATTGGCTGGGGCTATGCGCAGCGCGACGTGATCGACGTGCTGGCCCGTGTGCGCCAGCCCTTCAACTTGTCGAACGGCCAGATGGACGCCGCCGAAGCCGCGGTGCGCGACACGGAATATACCGGCCGTTGCCGCCGCGAAAACGCGGTGTGGCGGGAGTGGTTGCGCAACGGTCTTGTGCAGGCTGGCGTGGGTTGCGATGTCAGCCACACCAATTTCCTGCTGGCCCGGTTTGACAGCCCCGACGAGGCCGACGCCGCGGACGGGGCCCTGCGCGCCGCAGGCATTCTGGTGCGCAAGGTCGCGGGTTACAAGCTGCCGGACTGCCTGCGGATCACCGTGGGCGATGAACAGGCTTGCCGCCGCATCCTGGATGTGATCGCGCGGCACAAGGGGGTGCGCTGATGGCGGTGATTTATGAGCGTGTCGCGCTGATCGGGTTGGGGCTGATTGCCTCGTCCATGGCGCATGCGATGCGCCGCCGCGGCCTTGCCGGGCATATCGCCGGCCATGCCCGCAGCGCCGAGACGCGCGAGGCTGTGCGCCGGATCGGCTTTGCCGACGCCGTGCATGACAGCGCCGCCGAGGCGGTGCGCGACGCGGATCTGGTCGTGCTGGCCGTGCCGGTCGGCGCGATGCATGCCGTCGCGCGCGAGATCAGGCCGCATCTGAAGCCCGGGGCGACGGTGACGGATGTGGGCTCGGTCAAGCAGGCGGTGATCGAGGCGGTCGGGCCGCATGTGCCGCCGGGCGTGCATTTCGTGCCCAGCCACCCGCTGGCCGGGACGGAACATTCCGGGCCCTATTCCGGCTTCGCCACACTGTTCGAAAACCGCTGGTGGCTATTGACCCCGATCGACGGCACCGATCCGGGGGCCACGGCCCGGTTGCGGCGCCTGTACGAAGGCTTTGGCGCCAATGTTGACGAAATGGACGCGCCCCATCATGATCTGGTGCTGGCGGTGGTGTCGCATACGCCGCATCTGATCGCCTATACGATGGTCGGGGTGGCCGATCACCTGCGCCGCGTATCAAAGTCCGAGGTCATCAAGTATTCGGCCACCGGGTTTCGGGATTTCACCCGCATCGCGGCGTCCGATCCGACGATGTGGCGCGACGTGTTCCTGACCAACAAGGAGGCCACGCTGGACGTTCTGGGGCGCTTCACCGAGGAGTTGTTCGTGCTGCAACGCGCCATCCGCATGGGCGACGGTGACCAGTTGCACGAGTATTTCACCCGCACCCGCGATATCCGGCGCGGGATCATCGAGGCCGGGCAGGATACCGACGCGCCGGACTTTGGCCGCGCGCGAAAGGAGGAAGCATGACAGCGGGATGCAGAATTCTTGCCTTGGGCGTGGCGATCGCTCTGAGCGCGCCGCTTGCCCTGCAGCCGGGCGGACCGGCGCGCGCCGAGGATCCCTCGGCTTCGAGCGCGCCCCGTCAGCGCCCGGCCGAACTGGTGTCGGACGCGCCGACGGCGGGGGCGCTGCCGTCATCATCCATCGATGAGGCCGTCGCGCGGGCGCTGGGCCTTGGCGTGCCAGCGCCGCAGGGGAGCGCGTCGCCGGCCCTGCCCGCTGATGCCGGGCTGGAAAGCAGCCCGCGCCCTCGCGCGCGCCCTCTCTCCCTCATGCGCGCCGTGCCGGTGCGCCGTCAGGCTGTCGCGCTATCCGCCAGCCCGGGCCGCGCCGCGCGCGGCGAAGACGGGCCGGCCGAACGCGGGCTTTGCGGGTTGCAGGCGCTGGAGGGGCGGCGCTTGCCGGCGATCACCGAGTCGAACCCGGTCTGCGGGATCGCCGAACCGGTGCGCATCACCGCCGTGCACGGCGTCCCGCTGTCACAAGCCGCGCGCATGG
>CAJQNQ010000037.1 GCA_905479725.1 uncultured Paracoccaceae bacterium
CACCGCAACATCAATGTCGGGCCGTGGTCCGGGCTGTCGATGCACCCGGTCGAACACGCGATCTACCTGGGTTCGGTGTTCATCCACTTTGTTGTGGGCGCGCATCCGCTGCACATCATCTTTCACCTGCAATTCTACACCTTAAGCGCCGTGACCACGCATTCAGGCTATCAGGGGCTGCTGATCAAGGATCGCAACCGCCTGTCGCTGGGCACGTTTCATCACCAGATGCATCACCGCTATTTCGAATGCAATTATGGCTCGCTGGAAATTCCCTGGGACAAGTGGTTCGGCTCGTTCCACGACGGCACCGTGGCCGCGAATGAACGGATGAAAGCGCGCCGCAAGCGCCTGACCGGGCAGTAAGGGCGCGTCAGACGCCAGCGCGCAGGGACGCGCCGGAGCCCGCGTCGAACAGGTGCAGCTGGCCGGCCTGCGGGCAGAGCGTGATGCGTTCGCCGGCGTGGATATCGACCTGCCCGGGCTGGTGCAGCGTCATGACCGTGCCGTCATCCAGGGTGCCGTAGACATAGCTTTCCGTGCCCAGTTGCTCGACCGATCGCACCGTCATGGCCAGCGGTCCGCCTGCATCAACATCCATGTGACAGGCGCGGATGCCCAGTTCGATGGACGCGCCTGCGGGCGCGTCGAACCTGCCTTCAGGCAGGGCGATGCGCGCCCCGCAGGCCAGCGCCGCCGCACCGCCTTCCACCGTCCCGGCCATGAAATTCATCGACGGGCTGCCGATGAACCCGGCCACGAAGCGGTTGGCGGGATGGTTGAACAGGTCCAGCGGACGGCCGAACTGCTCGACGATCCCCTTGCGCAGCACGGCGATCTTGTCGGCCATGGTCATCGCCTCGACCTGATCGTGTGTCACATAGATCATCGTGTTGCCCAGCCGCGCGTGCAGCTCGGAAATCTCGCCGCGCATGGCGACGCGCAGCTCGGCATCCAGGTTGGACAAGGGCTCATCGAACAGGAAGATCTTCGGCTCGCGCACCACGGCGCGGCCAATGGCGATGCGCTGGCGCTGGCCACCGGACAGGGCGGCGGGGCGGCGTTCCATCAATTCGGTGATCTGCAACATGCGCGCCGCCTCATCGACGCGGCGGGTGATCTCGGGGCGCGGCATCGACATGTTTTCCAGCCCGAAGGACAGGTTCTGGCGCACCGACATGTGCGGATAAAGCGCGTAGCTTTGGAACACCATCGCCAGCCCGCGCTGCGCGGCGGGGACGTGGTTGACCACCTGCCCGTCGATGCTGACCTGCCCGTCGGTGACCTCTTCCAGCCCGGCGATCATGCGCAACAGCGTGGACTTTCCGCAGCCCGACGGGCCAACGAACACGCAGAATTCGCCCGACTGGATCTGCATGTCGATCCCGTGGATCACCTCGGTCGCGCCGTAGGATTTGTAGACCGAAGCCAGCGTCAGATCAGCCATTACTTGCCCCCTGTATTGGCAATGCCGGTGGTGATGTATTTTTGCAGGAAGACAAAGACCAGCGTGGTCGGGATCAGGCTGACCACGGTCATCGCCAGCCGGTAGTTTTCCTGGCTGACATATTCGCCCCGGAATTCCAGCAGGCACAGCTGGATCGTATAGGCTTCCTTGGTGGTGGCGATGGCGACCAGCGGCAGGATCAGGTCGTTCCAGCGCCAGATGACCGACAGGATCCCCAGCGCGGCCAGCGCCGGCAGGGCCAGCGGCAGGATGATCCGCCAGTAGATCTTCCATTCCGACGCGGCATCCATGCGCGCCGCTTCCATCAGTTCATCGGGAATCGTCAGCATGTATTGGCGCAGCAGGAACACCCCCGCCGGGGTCGCCGCGCCGGGGATAATGACCCCCCAGATGGAACCCGACAGCCCGGTGGCCGAGATCGCCTTGAAGACGCCGACCAGCGTGATTGTCGGCGGCACCATCAACGTGGCCAGGATCACCAGGAAAAACGTGATCTGCCCGCGAAACCGGTATTTCGACAACGAAAACGCGGCCATGGAATTGATCAGCAGGGTCAGAAAGGTGGCGATCACCGTGACCAGCAGCGAATTGGTGAAACAGGAAGCGAAGTTGACATTGACGCCGTAGGCGCGTCCGGTCAGCGGTTCGAGATAATTGCCCCAGGACGGCTCGACGATGCGGTTTGCCACCGCGCCCGCCGTCGGCACCCGCACCACGCCGTCCACGCTATTGTCCACGCGGCGGGCGGCGAAAACATCGCGCGATGGATCGAACGAGGGGGCGGCCCATTGCGTCGGCACGCCGGTCTCCGGGTCCGGTGCCGTGACCAGGATCTGGGTGACAAGCCGGTTGGGCTGAAAGGGCGCGACGCCCAGGAATTCCGACACAAGGCGGGTTTCCCCGGGGGTCAGGTCCGCCAGCACCGCGTTCAGGTCCAGATCGGCGCGCGTGGCGGCGGGCATGGACGGGTAGCGCAGCAGCCATTCGGGCAGGCCCCTGGCGTCGATCAGCGCGCGGGTCTGCGGCGGCACCTGCCCAAGATGCGAGCGCAGCGCATAAAATTCGCGCCCGTTCAGCCCCGCCAGAAAACCGGGCACATCGCGCGCCGCGCGTTCCTGTTCGCTCAGATCCGACCAGTTCAGCACCCAGTCGGGCAGGCCGGGGATGATGAAGATCTCGCGCCCGTCCGGGCCATAGACCGTGGCCCGCGCGACCCGTTCGAAATCCGACGGCAGAAGCGCGATGTCCTGACGCTCCAGCTGGGCCCGGGATTTGACCGAGTTCAGCGCGATCCAGCCGACCGGCAGAAGGATCAGAAGAAATCCCAGGATCAGATAGCCATAGGTCAGCCAATCGACCCACGAAAGCCGCCCCTTGCCATGGGTGCGGGTCAGAAAGGCGCGCGCGGTGCTCATCGCCTTGCCTCGCGTCCCGAAAGCCAGATCTGGATCAGCGACAGGACGACCAGCACCAGCGCCACCAGCAGCGACGCCGTGGCGGCGATCCCCAGCCCGTTGGCCGTGGGTTGCCCGCGCAGGCCCGACGTCTCGAAGATATAGGCCACCAGCGAGGTCCAGCGCACATTCATCGCATAGAGTTCCTCGAATGCCTGAAACGCCTTGATCAGCGCCAGCACGAAGACCACCAGCATGGTGGGCATCAGCAGGGGCAGGGTGATCCGCCGCAACATGCGGAATTCCGACGTGCCATCCATGCGCGCGGCCTCATAAAGATCCTTGGGGATCGCCTGAAGCCCGGCCAGCAGGATCAGCATGTAAAACCCCAGATGCGCCCATGTGTAGACGAAGATCGACCAGAACATGGTCCAGAACGGATCGGTCAGCCATTGAACGGGCTCGTCGATCCAGCCCCAGTCCAGCAGCGTCAGCGACAGCACGCCCTGCCGCTTCAGGATCAGCGTCCACAAAAAGCCGACCACCACGGGCGACAGCATGACCGGACAGAAGAACACGGATCTCCAGAACCCCCGGCCGACGATCTTGCGGTTCAGCGCCAGCGCCGTGCACAGCGCGAAAAACACCATGATCGGCACCTGAAAGATCACGAACACGAAGGTCGAGGCGACGGCGCTGAGGAACTTGTCGTCCTCCTGATTGGCCATGCCGGTGTCGATGGAGGCTTCCGCCAGAAGACGGCGCAGATTGTCGGCGCCCGCCCAGTCGCGCGATTCGAAATTGATCGACTGCCCTTCGGTCACCGAAAACCCCATGTTGATGAAGAACGGCGCGAAGGTGAACAACCCGAAGATCAGCATGTTGGGCAGCAGGAACAGATAGGGCAGGCCGGTGGACCCGGCCAGCCGCTGCGCCATTTCCAAGGGCCAGCCCAGCATCGACATGAAGCGGCCGAACAGCGGGCCGGTGGGGCGCGTGATCGCCCAGCCGATGGCCAGGTAGACCAGGAAGGCATAGGGCCAGCCGGAATTTCCGAACGCATTCTGCAGCGCATCGAGCATCGGGGTCTCCGGCTGGGCCTGGGTTACTTATTCCGCGATCTGCGCGGCGATGTCGGCGTCCATGGCGGCCAGCGCCTCGTCCAGCGTCATTTCACCGGTAATCGCGCGGGTCAGGTAGTCAGGCACGACACCGTAGATGACGAAGTTCTTGGCGTAGCCCTGGAAAGTATAGGCCTGCGGTGTCGTTTGCGCGGCCGTCACGGCGTTTTGCGCAAAGACACGCAGCGCCGCCGATACTTCGGGCGAGGCGTCGCCATAATCCACGCCCGATGCCTGAAGCCCCTGATGCGCGGGGATGTTCAGTGTCTGGCTGGCGAAGCTGGCGGCCTGTTCGGTCTGCGCCAGGAAATCGATGAAGGCCGCGGCGGCTTCGGGCTTGTCGGTGCTGTTGAAGGCGACGATCGCCGCGCCGCCGGGCATCGCGCCGCAGCCGCCCGGGCCGCAGGGCGCCGGAACCGCGCGCCAGTCGAAATCGGTGATGTTGGTGGCGAAGTTGTTGATCATCCACGAGCCCGACATCAGCATCGCGACCTCACCGGACAGGAACAGCGGCGCGGCGTTGCGGTATTGCGTGCCCGACCCGGCGGGCCAGCCCTCGGCCGGCATCAGCCCGGTCCGGTGCCATTCGACAAAGGTTTCGGCAAAGCTGCGGAACCCGTCATCGACAAAGATAGGCTGTCCCGCGTCATCGAAGAACTGCGCGCCAAAGGAGAACGCCGGGCCCGCCACACGATGCGCGGTCCGGTCCATGGCCAGACCGGCAGTCAGGCCCAGCGTGTCGCGCACCTGCGTCAGGGCGTCGGCCCAGTCCAGCCAGGTGGCGCCGTCGCCGGGCATGTCCACGCCCGCGTCCTCGAACATCGAGACGTTGACATAGGGGCCGGTCACGGTCAGCTGGGTCGGCCAGCCGTAGATCCCCTGGTCCGCGCCGCCCGCGGCGCGCATCCAGGCCAGCGTTGCCCCGTAGTTTTCCTCCCAGTAGGCGGTATCGACATAGGGGGTCAGATCCAGATAATACGGGTTCAGCCCGCCCAGATTGGTGACACGCGCGACATCGGGCGCGGCGCCCGACTGAAGCTGGTTCTCCAACTGGTCGCGGATGATGTCATAGCCGACAATATCCATGGCAACGGTGTGCCCGGTGGCGGCGGTAAAGGCCGGCAGCATCTGGGCGATCACATCGCATTCGGTGCCGTCCTGGTAGCACAGGAAGCTGATTTCGTCGTTGGCCTGCGCCGACAGCGTTCCGGCCAGCAGCGCGGCAATCGGCAGGCTTGCGAGTTTGAGCGTGGATTTCATGGTTTCCTCCCTTGGAAATCGGTCGTTGGTCTGGGTTGCTGGCCTTATTGCGGCCCTTTGAACAAATGCCCGAACCCCTTGTCGAAAAAGACAAGCGGATCGGAATCACGATGCGCGGTCGTGACCACCTTCTGCATCAGGGTGATGTGGTCCCCGGCCTCCACGCGGGTGAAGGGCTCGGTCTCGAACCGGGCCAGGCAGCCTTCGATCAGCGGCGGGCCGTCCGGCTTGTCGACCAGCGGCAAGCCATCGAACGCGCCGGAATCGCGGGTCAGCGCCAGGCACTGCGCGCGTTGCGCCACCGACAGGATGTGAATGGCGTGCTGGGTGGTTTCCTCGAAGGCCGGGCGGCGGCGGCTGTCCTTGTGGATGCTCCACAACACCAGCGGCGGCTCCAGCGAGACCGAGGCAAAGCTGTTGACCACGATCCCCACGGCCCGCCCGCGATGGCGCGTCGTGATCAGTGCGACACCGGTTGCAAACTTGGACAAGGCGTCCCGAAATGTCCGGCTGTCAAACCCGTGGATCGGGGTCATGTCGCTCATCCTCAGGGCACCTCGTGCCCGTTCGCGGCTTCATACAGCGCGAACCATGTCGCGCGGTCCATCGCCACCGTGCAGGCATCCGACAGGCGCTTGATGCGGTCCAGCGCATTGGTGCCCATGACGGGAACGATCCCCGCCGGATGCGCCAGCAACCAGGCGACAGCGATGGCGCCGATATCGACGCCGTGCCGGTCGGCCACGGTTTGCAGCGCAGCGCGCAAGCCGGCGTTGGACGCGCCAAACAACGATCCGCCGCCCAGCGGGGACCACGCCATCGGTTTGACCCCGCGTTCCTGCAAATGCGCCAGATCGCCATTGGTCAGCGCCGCGTTGGCGGTCAGCGACAGTTCGATCTGGTTGGTGGCCAGCGGCGTCTTCATCGCCGATTGCAGCAGGGACCAGTCGTGCGGCTTGAAATTCGACACGCCCACCGCGCGCACCTTGCCACCGGCGACAAGCGCATCCAGCGCGGCGCCGGTTTCATGATGGTCCATGAACGGGTCGGGCCGGTGGATCAGCAACAGGTCGATCTGCTCGATCCCCATCAGGGCCAGCGAATGATCCACCGACGAAAAGATGTGCGCGCGGCTGGTGTCATAGTATTTCACCGGCGCGCTGGCGTGGCGGCCGCAGGGCGCGACGATATCGCATTTGGTGACGATCTCGATCTGAACGCGCAATCCGGGTGCCGCGCGCAGGGCGTTGCCCAGAATTTCCTCGGCCCCGTAATCACCGTAGATATCCGCCTGGTCGATCGTCGTGATGCCCTGCGCCAGGCAGGCATCGATCTTGGCCCGCACATGCGCGGGCGAGGTATCCGGATCATCCCCGATGCGCCACATCCCGTAGGCGATGCGGCTGAAGCTCAGGTCCGGGGTC
>CAJQNQ010000038.1 GCA_905479725.1 uncultured Paracoccaceae bacterium
CTGGGCGCCGAGGTCATGGTCATCGCCGCCGATGTCTGCAACATCGACGAGATGCGCACCGCGCTGGAGCAGGTGCAAGACCGCTTCGGCCGCATTCACGGTGTGATCCACGCCGCCGGCGCAATCGATGACGCGCCCTTGCTGGCGAAAACCGTGGGCAGCGTGGAAAGCGTCTTTGCGCCCAAGGTCCACGGACTGCGCGTGCTGGATGCGCTGCTGCCGGACGGCGCGGTTGATCGGATCGTGGTGTTTTCCTCCACCTCCACCCTGACCGCCCCGGCCGGTCAGGTCGATTACGTGGCCGCCAATGAATACCTGAACGCCTGGGCCCGGGCGCGCACCGGCAAGACGCGGGTTCTGTCCCTGAACTGGGGTATCTGGGCCGAGGTCGGCATGGCCGCCGAGGCCATGGCGCAGCGTCTGGGTCACGGCCCGGCGATGCCCGAAACACCTGTTGCGGTGCCGCTTCTGGACAGCGCCGGGTTTGATTCCCGCATGAATCGCCAATTCAAAGCGACCTATGACACCGGCATGTGGCTGCTGGATGAGCACCGCACAAAGGACGCCACCGCGCTGGTTCCGGGCACCGGATTGCTTGAAATCGCCGTGCAGTCGCTGCATGCGCAGGGCGAGGTGGAGCCGTTCGAAATCGCCGATCTGACCTTCTTCCGCGCGCTGGAGGTCGATGAACCGCGTGAGATCCGCGTGACGCTGGAACGCTCGGATGCGGGGTATGAGTTTGAACTGCGCTCTGCCGTGACCCTGCGCGGGCGCACGGGGTTTGCCCTGAACGCGCAGGCGCGGATCGAAATGGCGCCCATGAAAGTGCCGGGGCAGATTGATGTCGCCGCGATCATGGCCCGCTGCGACCGCGATGTTGCCGAGGATCCGAACGGCATGGCCACCGGGCAAGAAGCGCATCTGGCCTTTGGTCCGCGCTGGCGCGTGCTGAACAGGCGTGCCTATGGCACCGGCGAAGGCATCGCGCATCTGTCGTTGCCGCAAGCGTTCCGCGACGATCTGGGGCAGGGCTACGTGCTGCACCCGGCGCTGACCGATCTGGCCACAGGTTGGGCGATGGAGTTGATTGACGGCTACGGCGGCCGCGCGCTGTGGGTGCCGGTGTCCTATGGCCGCGTGCGGGTTTACCGCGCCCTGCCCGCCGAGATCGTCAGCCATGTGCGCATCGCCCCCGCCGAGCCGGGCTTTGCCAGTTTCGATATCACGCTGGCCACGCCTGACGGCCAGGTCTGCGCCGAGATCGGGCGGTTTGCCATAAAGCGGCTTGAGGGCGGCTTCGGCACGCCCGCACCGCTTCTGCCGTCCGAGGTGCAGTTTGATGACCCCGGCGGCGAGGACCGCGCGCTAAACCCCGGCGAAGAGCGGCTGGCGCGCAATCTGTCGATGGGGATCACCCCGCCCGAGGGGGCCACGGCCTTTTTGCGGGCCCTGTCGCTGGATCGCGCACAGGTGGTCGTTTCGTCTCTGACATTGCCTGAATTGATCGCTGAAGCAGCAGTCGTTCAGAGCAATGACGCCGGCGACGGCCAGAAATTCGACCGCCCCAACCTGGACAGCGCGTATGTCGAACCGCGCAACGATGTCGAACGGATGCTGGTGTCGATGTGGGAAGAATTGCTGGGCGTCGAAGGGGTCGGCGTGCAGGACAGCTTCTTTGACCTGGGCGGGCACTCGTTGATCGCCGTGCGCCTGTTTGCGCGGGTGAAAAAGACCTGGGCCGTGGATTTCCCCATCTCGGTCCTGTTCGAGGCGCCAACGGTGGAAAAGGTCGCGGCCATGGTGGCCGAAGTCGCGGGTATCACCGAAAGCGGCGACGCGCCTGCGCCCAGCGCGCCGACCCGGCGCTATGAATTCCTTGTGCCGATGCATGAAGGCGAGGGCGGGCCGAAAACGCCGTTCTTCCTGGTGGCCGGCATGTTCGGCAACGTGCTGAACCTGCGGCACCTGGCGCAGCTTCTGGGCACGGATCGCCGGTTTTATGGCGTTCAGGCGCGCGGGCTGCTGGGCGGCGCGGAACCGCACACCCGGCTGGAAGACGCCGCGCGCGATTATCTGGCGGAAATCCGTCAGGTGCAGCCGCATGGGCCGTATCTGATCGGCGGGTTTTCCGGCGGCGGGCTGACCGCGCTGGAGATGGCGCAACAATTGCGGGCGGCGGGCGAAGAGGTGGCGTTGCTGACGCTGCTGGACACGCCGCTGCCGCTGCGCCCGGAACTGAGCCGCGCGGACAAGGCGGCAATCAAGCTGCACGAGTTCCGCCGCAAGGGGTTCGGCTATGTCGGGGAATGGATGCAGGCCCGGCGCGACTGGAAAGCACAGCTTGCCCGCATGGCCGATGAAGCCGAAGCCGAGGCCGACAGCGGGTTCCACAACCGCGCGATCGAGGCCGCGTTCCGCGATGCCCTGCCCCATGTGACCCTGCGCGGCTATGACGCGCCGGTCGCCCTGTTCCGCCCGCCGCTGGACAAACACTGGAGGGTCACCGGCGGTCGCTGGGTCAGCAGTGCGAAGGAATACGTGCATGATGACAATGACTGGTCGCCCTGGATGCCCAGGCTGAGCGTCCATGAGGTGCCCGGCGATCACGACAGCATGGTTCTGGAACCCAATGTGCGGGTCATGGCATCCCGGTTGAAAACCCTGATATCGGAGTCCGAGGCATGAGCCGCGTTCTGTGTGTGATCCTGAACTGGCGCACGCCCGACATGACCCTGCGCGCCGCGCAAGCCGCGATCACGGCGATGGAGGGGATCGAGGGCGCCATCACGATTGTCGACAATGACAGCCTGGATGGCAGCTTCGAAGCCATGAGCGCCGCCGCCGCCGATTGGCCGCGCGTGCGGGTGCTGCAATCCGGGCGCAATGGCGGCTACGGCGCGGGCAACAATTTCGGCATTCGCGCAGGCCTGCCAGATGGATCCAGTCCCGATTTTGTCTATATCCTGAATTCGGATGCCTTTCCGGACCCGGATGCGATCTCTGGCCTGGTGGCGTATCTGGAACAGAACCCCGATGTCGGCTTCGCGGGCAGCCATATCTACGGCGAAGATGGCGTTCCCCACGTCAGCGCCTTTCGCTTTCCATCCATCGCCGGCGAGTTCGAGGGGGCGGCGAAAACCGGCCCGATCTCGAAACTGCTGAAAAACGCCATCGTCGCGCCCGATCTGCCCACGCAAACCGCCCGGGTGGATTGGCTGGCCGGGGCCAGCGTGCTGATGCGACAGTCGGTGCTGGATCAGGTCGGTCTGTTTGATGAGGCCTTCTTTCTGTATTTCGAGGAAACCGACCTGTGCCGCCGCGCCGCGATGGCCGGGTGGCCCACGGTCTATGTGGTCGAAAGCCGGGTGATGCATCTGGGATCGGTCAGCACCGGCATGAAGGAATGGCAGCGCGTGCCAGGCTACTGGTTCGCCTCGCGTCGTCACTATTTTGAAAAGAACCACGGCAGGCTTTACGCGGGTTTGGCAACCGCCGCGCATATCGCCGGGCTGGGCGTTTACGGGCTGCGCGTGCTGGCGGGCCGCAAGAAACCCCATACCCCGCCACATTTTCTCCGTGATCTTGTGAAACACAGTTGGGGAACGCGCATTTCCCGGGAGAGTTGATATGGCCTCGTTTTCATGTGTTCTGGTTGGCAATGAATCGCTTCTGGTTCAGTGCGCCAAGATCTTGCTGGGGCGCGGACACGGTATTCAGACCGTCGTCAGCCACAATGCCGACGTCATCGCCTGGGCGCGGGGCGCCGGGGTCGAGGTGGTCGAACCGGGCGCCGGGCTGGAGCACCGGATCACCGCGCCGTTCGACTGGCTGCTGTCGATTGCAAATCTGTCGGTTCTGCCCGATGCGCTGCTGGCGAAGGCCCGTCAGGGCGCGGTGAACTTCCATGACGGCCCCCTGCCCCGCTATGCCGGACTGAACGCACCGGTCTGGGCTGCGCTGAACGGCGAAATGCGCCACGGCATCACCTGGCACATGATCCAGGGTGGCGTGGATGAGGGCGATATCCTGGAGCAGGTCACCTTTGACATTGGCGACGACGATACCGCCTTTTCCCTGAACGCCCGCTGCTACGGCGCGGCGATCGAAAGCTTTCCCGCCGTTGTCGCCGCGCTGGAAACCGGGGCGATGAACCGGCGCAGGCAA
>CAJQNQ010000039.1 GCA_905479725.1 uncultured Paracoccaceae bacterium
TGGCGGATGGGGTGGGATTCGAACCCACGGTAGAGTTTCCCCTACGCTGGTTTTCAAGACCAGAGCCTTAAACCACTCGGCCACCCATCCGTCGAATTGCTTCTACCGGCGCCGGAAGATCGGTGCAAGCACCGGGTAACACCGCGGATCAAGCACTGGCGATGCGCGGGCGGCCTTTGGCGGTGGCCGAAATCCGGGCCTCGATCAGAATCCGCTGACCTTCGATTTCGGCGGCGATTTCATCGGTTTCCACGGTGACATGCACCGCCTCGACGCCGGCGCGACGGGCGCGGTCCCCGGCCTCGGCGCGCAGCGATTCGGTCAGGATGTCGATGGCCTTGGCGGCGACGGAAAACCGGCGCGGACCGCCGGCGAGATGGGCGATGAATTCGCCCGGCGCGGGGCTGGTCACCACCCCTTCGGCGCGCATCGAGACCTGCCCGACCACGGCGCCCACGGCGTTGGCCACATCCGCGTGCGTGGGCACGATCATCGGGCAGTCCAGCCGCGCGCCGACAGCGCCGTAATAGCACCCGGCCGAGGCGCCCAGACCGATCACCGGCACACCCAGCCGTGCCTCGAGCCGCACAAGGCCAGGCGCCCGGTCCAGCGCCGTGCGGGTCAGCGCGTGGCGCGCCAGTTCGGCCGGGGGCAGGGGCCAGTCGCGCCCGTCCTCGGCGAAGCCCGCTTCCAGCAGGCAGGCGACCGTCTGATCCGTCATCTGGTCGATGATCGCCTGCGCCATGGCTTCGGGCGTCGCCGCCAGCCGGTTGCCATTGGCACCGCGACGCCGTGCCAGCAGGGTCAGCCCCTTGAGCGCGGCCTCGTCGCTCCAGCCCGACTGGCGGCCCAGCACATGCGCGGCATCCGACGGGGTGGGGCTGCTCAGCAGCACGTGGCCGCGCTGAACAAGGCGGGTCAGGGCAGGGGCCTCGACCCTTGCGCGGATCAGATCGCTGACCCGCAAGGGGCCGGCGGTCAGCCGGTCTGACAGCGCCCGTTCGCGCGCCGGCAGACCGGCGGGCACTTGCGCGAACAGTGGGATCACGAAGCGCCAAGTGTCGTCGGGCGCCGGATCGCGCGCCAGCGCGGCATCCAGCCCGGCCAGCACGACCAGAGGATAATGCGCCGCGGCCAGCGACAGGGGCATCACGCGGCGCGGGCCCAGATGCAGCGCGGCGATCAGACCGTCTCCGACCTGCACCTCGCTGTCGCCGCCCAGCCCGGTGGTGCGCATGGCCACCGCCTCGACCATGGTGCGGAAATTTCCGACGCGCGCGCCGTTCGGGTCTATCGCCGGCACCCCGCCGCGCAGCAGGCAGACATCCGTGGTTGTGCCGCCGATGTCCGATACCAGCGCATCGCGTTCGCTGGTCAGCCAGGCCGCCCCGGCGAGCGAGGCGGCAGGACCGGACAGGATGGTCTCGATCGGGCGTTCACGCACCAGTGCAGCCGACACCAGCGCCCCGTCACCACGCACCACCATCAACGGCGCGGTGAGGTCGAGGGCGTTCAGATGCTCCTCGCAGGCGCCGATCAGACGGTCGATCATCGCGATCAGCCGTGCGTTCAGCAACGCGGTCAGCGCGCGTTTCGGACCGTTCAGCCCCGCCGACAATTCATGCGAGCACGTTACCGGCAGGCCGGTGCGCGCGCGGATCACGCTGCGCGCGGCCTGTTCATGCGCCGGGTTGCGGGTGGCGAACTGGGCGGCGACGGCGATCGCGCTGATCCCCTCGGGGAGGGTGTCCAGAGCCGCTTCCAGCGCCGCGATATCCAGAGGTCGTGCCTCGTAACCCGCGTGCTGATGGCCGCCGGCCACTTCGATCAGGGGATCATCGCCCAGCGCCTCGTTCAGCGCCGCGCGCGCCTTGGAATTGTTGTCAAAACCGATTATCACCAGCCCGGCGCGGCTGCCCTGGCCTTCGACCAGCGCGTTGGTGGCCATCGTGGTCGACAGCGAGACCATCGCCACGTCCTTCGGGCGAATTGCGGGCGCACGGGCCAGCACCGCGTCGATCGCCGCGCCAATACCCAGTGCCAGATCCGGGCGCGATGTCAGCGCCTTGGCCTTGGCCAGGACGGTCTGCGCGCCGTCGTCGAGCAACACGGCATCGGTGTAGGTGCCACCGGTATCAACCCCCAGAAATATCGCCATTATGCCCCCGCCGGCCCGCCCAAGTTGATCGGTCGGGCAACAGCTAGGACGTGCCGTGGGGCTTGAAAAGGAAAAACCTCATCTTCGGGCGGAATGCGCAGCGATCGAGGCGATCAGCACTTCCTTGCGGAACGGTTTGGCGACATGTCCGGCGAACCCCGCACGGATATAGTCATCGACCTGATGCTGCATCGCGTTGGCCGTGACCGCCAGCGCGGGAACCGGGCTGATCCCGGCCTGTTCCTCGATCCGGCGAATGGCGTGCAGCGCGCCGATCCCGTCCAGACCGGGCATGGAGATGTCCAGCAACAGCATATCGAATTCGCCCGGGCGATAGGTTTGCGTGGCCTCGTGGCCATCGACCGCCAGGGAAACCTTCATTCCCGTGCCGGTCAGCATCGCCCGCAGGATCCGCCGGTTTGTCTGGTTGTCATCGGCGACCAGGATGCGCATGTCCGACAGATCGACCGCGTCCGCGGCCGGCGCTTGCGGGCCGGGAGTTTGCGCATCAGGAGCTGGCGCCAATGTCAGCGCGACCTTTGCGGTCGTGCCCCGCCCCAAGGCCGATGTCAGCGAGATTTCGCCGCCCATCAGGGTCACCAGCCTGTGGGTGATCGACAGGCCCAGCCCGGTTCCGCCGAAGCGGCGCGCGGTCGAACCTTCGGCCTGCTCGAATTCGTCGAACACCCGGCTGGCCTGATCGGCGGACATGCCGATCCCGGTGTCCTCGACGGTCAGCTCCAGCCGGTCCGGTTCGCTGAAGCGGCCGCGAAGAAGAACCGTGCCGTGATGGGTGAATTTCAGCGCGTTGCCGACAAGATTGTTCAAAACCTGCTGCAGGCGCACCGGGTCGCCCATCCGCGGCAACGCGCAGCCGGGGTCCAGTTCCAGGTCCAGTGAAAGACCGGCGGACCGCGCGCCCGGTGCGTGCAGCGCCTGGACCTGGCGCAGCAAATCCCCTGGCACCAGGCACTGGGTATCGATCGACATCTTGCCCGCCTCGATCTTGGCCAGATCCAGGACATCGTTCAGGATCGCCAGCAACCCCTCGCCGGAACTGCGGATCGTGTCGATCATCTCGCGCTGATGCGGCTGGACCTGGGTTTCGCCCAGCAGGTCTGCCATGCCCAGAACGCCGGTCAGCGGGGTGCGAAGCTCGTGGCTCATGTTGGCCAGGAAGCGCGATTTTGCCTGATTGGCGGCCTCGGCCCGTTCGGTGGCGGCGATCAGCGCGCTGACATTGGCCCCCACGCCGCGATAGCCGGCATAGCCGCCGTCGGCGTGAAAGAACGGTGCGCCGCTGATCCGGATCCAGATCGGCGCGCGGGCCTCATCCAGGGCCAGTTTGAACAGGAAGTCCGACAGCGGCTGGCGGCGACGGATGCACCGGGCCAGGCCTTGCCAGTCGGCGTTGCCGATATCCGACCCGGCAAGCAGCCCCACCTCGGTCAGGGGCCTGCCGCTCATTTCGGCCGCCGGTTTGCCTGTCAGCCGCTCGAACCCGGAGGTCAGATGCCGGATCTGACCATTCGCGTCGATTTCCCAGAACCATTCCTCGGACACCTCGGCGATGTCGGCAAACCGCTGATCGGCGTCGCGCTGGGCGGCCAGTGCGTCCTCCATCGCCTGCTTGGCCTCGGCCAGAGCCGCCTCGCGGTGCTTGCGCTCGGTGATGTCGATATGCACGCCCGACTCCTCGGCCGGCGTGCCATCGTCATTCCAGCGGACCACCCGCGCCTGCGACATGACCCAGATCCAATGGCCCTGACAGTGGCGCATGCGGAATTCATGCGTGACCGTGTCGTCCGGCCGGCCCCGCAGCCCGCGAATGTTTGCGCGCATCAGATCGACGTCATCGGGGTGCACCGCGGCTTCGAAGCGGGCATGGGTCCAGGGGATCAAGTCGTCCAGGCGGTAGCCCAGCATTGCGGCATAGCGGTCGTCGATGGTGGCAATTCCGGTGGCGCTATCCAGATGCCAGGTGCCGATCGAGGACGCCTGCATGATCGTGCGCAGGCGCTCCTCGGCCTGGCGACGGGCCGAGATATCGATGCCGACCCCGGACACCCATAGCGGCATGCCGGCGGCGTCCCGGTCGGTCACACGGCCACGGGTCATCACATTCACCCAGCGGCCTTCGGCATGGCGCAGGCGGAACTCGTGCTCGAACACATCGGTCTTGCGGTGGCGCACCGCGGCCATCGCCTCTTGCGTGCTGCTCACGTCTTCAGGGTGCAGGAAGCGCAGCCAGAACGAGAGATCAGGCGGGTAAGCCTGGTCCGGATCAAGGCCGACCATCGCCGCCCAACCGCCTTTCAGCATCGTGGTCTTGGCGCGCACATCGTTTTCCCAGGTGCCGATCCGCGCGCCTTCGATGATGTGGTTCAGGCGCTGCTCGGCCGCTTTCAGGGCCGTGACATCGATCCGCAAGCCGACCCGCCCGCCATCCGGTGTCGCACGTTCATAGGACCGCATCCAGCGACCGTCCGACATCCGGGTCTCGATCTCGGTTCGCGCCTCGCGGTGCAGGGCCAGGCGCCTGGCCTTCCAGTCCTCGGGCGACTCAAGATCGGCCATAAGGTCTTGCTGCGCCATGACTTTGTCGAGAATCTCGGAAAAGGAAATCCCGGGTTCGATTCCGGCCCCGTGATCCGGCAACAGGCTGAGATACTTGTCGTTGCACAGCACCAGCCGGTCTTGCGCGTCGAAGACCGCGAACCCGTCTGGCATGGCGCCGATCGCATCCTGCAGGCGCTGGCGCGCCCCCTGGGCCTCGGCGGCCAGGGCCTTCAGCTCGGCCTCGTGTTGCTTGCGCAGGGTGATGTCGGTCTCGATGATGAGATACCCCTCGAACGCCCCGTCCGGCCCGGAAAATGGCTGGGTATCGACCGCCACGCAGTAGCGCTCGCCGGCGCGGTCGCGCTTGGTCAGTTCGGCGGTGACGGGTGTGCGGGTCTCCAGCGCGCGCGCGATCCGGGCCAGTTGCGCGGGATCCGAAGTGGGATCGATGAAGTCCGAAGGGCGCTTTCCCTTCAGTTCGTTCAGTGTATATCCGGTCCGCTGTTCCAGGGCCGGGTTGGCCCACCGGATCAGGCCATCGCCGTCCAGCACCAATGCAAGGTTGGTCATCCGCTGCGTGACCTGGATCAGAAGCGCGTTCTGGGCATCCTTGGCGCGGTCATCGGTGATGTCGCGGATACGGAATACGAACCCGTCACGCCCGCCGACCGGTGCTCGCCGCGCGATGGTCAGCGAGAACCAGCGCAGGGCGCCATCCACCTCCAGCGCGTAATCGGGCACCTGTGCGGTGCCGTTGCGCCGCGCATCCTCCATCCCCTGGCGTTGCAGGCGCGCGATGTCGGCGGGCAGGGTGTCTTCAAGGGTGAGGCCCTTGGTCTGCGCGGGCTCGTGCACCAGAAGCCCGGGTTGAGAGACGTGGAATTCGATGCAGCGCCCGTCCTCGTCGATTTCAAGCACCAGTTCCGGCATTGCCGCCAGCGTGGCGCGCAAGCGGTCCATCGTCTCGGCGCTTTGTGTCTGGGCCGCCTCCAGCGCCTGTTCGGCCTGCTGGCGCGACAAGGTAGAGTGCAACCCGTCGGACATGGCCGACAAATACCAGCGTTCAGCGGCAGTGAACCCCTGCGCCGCCCGTATCCGGCCAAGCCCCAGGATTCCGGTCACCGACGCGCCCTGCGACATCGGCACGAAGGCGACCGATTTCATCCCTTCGCCCAGCAGGAAGGATTTGAGCGCGCTGTCGGGCATCCCCTGCACCGAAGGCACATCGACCACGTGTTGGGCTTGAAGATCCTCAGGGTGCAATCCCATGAGTTCCGGCGGCACGGCCTGCTGGCCCGGCTTCAACGACCCGACGCATTGCGCGCACCATTCATGGGTGTTGGTCCAGGAATCGGCCTGCCACAGATAGAGGCATGCACGATCGGCGCCGGTGCGCGCGGCGAGGCGTTCGAGCACCGACTCGATCGCGGCGTCGAGGGATCGGGGATCGGCGCGCAGCAACGTGCCGAGCGCATCGATGACGAAGGCATAGGCGGCGCCATCCTGTGGCATCAGATCGGCCACTCCATGCTGCACATCATCCATTCTGCGGGCCCGTATCACGCTCAAGGTCACGACTGACGGTTACACTACCATTGGTTGTTGTCTGTTTCAGCTTGAAAAACAGTTAATTTTTGCGACACTTGATCGCGCGCAACCGCCGGCCACGGCGGCAGGCCGAGCGCCGGAACGGGTGGCAAGGATTTCGCCCGACCGCGACAAACAAGAGAGCATCATGTCCGAACCCACCGCGCCGATCGCCCGGCCGCCCGAAGATGCGCAGACCCGCCGCGCCATCGCACCGGTGATCTGCTATCCGGTCGAATCCCTGCCGAAGCCGGATATGGCGTTTTTTGCCCGGGTGCGGGCGGGCATGACCCGGTTTTCCCAGACCGTGGTGCCGGCCCGTGAAGGCCGGACCTTTCTGGTGCCCGCGGGGCATGTGTTTCGGATCTCGTGCACGCAGGGGCCGCAGGTGGGCGATCTGAACCTGTTCAACGCCGAAAACCCCGAGGAGCGGTTCTACTCGGGCAAGACCCGCGCGCTTCATGGCACGCATCTGAGGACCGGGGACAGGATGTGGTCGGGCTTTCCCTACCTGCGGCCCATGGCGACGATGATCGCCGACACGCTGGCCTGGTATGGAACGGACGCCCATGGCGGGCGGGTGCACGATGTCATCGGCACACGCTGCGATCCCTACACGCATCATCTTCTGTCGGGAGGCGGACAGTATCACCAGTGCTGCCATTCCAACCTGACGCGCGCTTTGGTTGATCGCGGGTTCGACAAGGCGGCGGCCGAGGGTTTGGTGCATGACGTGCTTAACGTCTTCATGTGCACCGGATTCACCGCCGATACCGGGCAGTATTTCATGAAGGCCAGCCCGGTGAGGCCGGGGGATTACGTTGACTTCTTTGCGGAAATAGACCTGATGGGCGCCCTTTCTGCCTGTCCCGGCGGTGATTGCAGCACGACGCATTCCTCGGACGAGGCGCAATGCCATCCGCTGCTGGTCGAGGTTTTCGAGCCCGCTGAAGGCGCGTTGCAGGGCTGGCAGGCCGCGCCCGTCAACGGCTATGATGGTAGCCACGGGCTCTGACCCACGTCAGGAGAGATCGCGCCAGAACAGAACGGCGTGCGAAACGCGCGGGACAAGGGCCTTCGAAGGCCCTTGAACCGTCGCGCCAGGCTGTTCGCCTGCGCCAGGCGGGGCGACCGGGTCTCTGCTGGGGCACCGTGGCGCAGACGCAGCACCCCGGACCATTCCCAGCAAAACGCCGGCACGACCGGGCGACCAATGGCCTTCGAAGGCCCTTGACCCTCCCTCTTCAGAGCCGCCTTAGCGAATATCGCGAAAGCAGCGAAAGCCCAGGTGATAATTGCGGTGGCTGTCGCGCGCCAGCAGGCGGGTGCCATGCCAGAACGGCGCCCGCCAGCGGGCCCAGTTGGGATGCGCCCGGATCGTATCCCAGATGAACCAGGATCCTTTCATCTCGGTCACGCCCAGGGTGGTCGATCCGCGGCTGGCCATCTGGTCCTCGCTCAGCGGCAGGTTCATGTGCTCGGCGACGTTGCCGTCAATGTCGAACACGCCCAGCGGGCTGCTGCATTGCGGAAATGACCCGGACGGGTAGGTGTTCGAGCCGCAGCCGGTGAAGCTGCCGCCGTTGCAGCCGGGCGTCTTGGAACTGCCCGTCGCGCAAATGCCCGGGCGCCAGGTGCCGATCGAATACTGATCCGACTGGCTGGCGTAGCGGTTGTTGTGCCAGGCGCGCATCGCGCTTTGGCTGCCCAGTTGGAACTGATAGTCCGGCGCCAGCAAGGCTCCTGCCGCCGCGCCTTCCCATTCATGTGCATCGCCGATCCGCGCGCCTTCGGCATCGCACAGCGCCTGAGCCTCGTTGGCGCGCACCCAGGTGACGGGATAGGCCAGCGGCACGTTCGGATACTCGAACATCTGCACGCAAACCGTCGCGTCCTCGGGCTGCTGCGTGGCGGGATCATAGAGCGGCACCTCGTAGGGGCGCCCGCAAATCCGTTCAAACCGGGCGTTGCGGTAACGCCGCCGGACCGAAGACACGGTTCCGCCCTGTCGCTGGGCGGCTTCCTCGGGGGTCATCGGGTAGCGTGTGACGGCAGGGTTGCCTTGCCCGATCCAGTTCGACCCGGCGAAGATCTGGCGAATTCGCGCCATGGTCGCATCGGACAACCCCCGCACGCGCTGCATTTCCGCGAACATCGCTTCGTTGTTTTGCGCCAGGGTCTGCGCGAAGGCGGGCCGGGGCAGG
This sequence comes from uncultured Paracoccaceae bacterium, assembly GCA_905479725.1. Classification (GTDB taxonomy): domain Bacteria; phylum Pseudomonadota; class Alphaproteobacteria; order Rhodobacterales; family Rhodobacteraceae; genus Pararhodobacter. Next base: position 8,509 of record CAJQNQ010000039.1, read on the forward strand.
GGAGCCGCGAGAAGCGCCAACCCTGCCAACCCTGCCAGAAATGCCGGCTTCAAGGACAGGGTCCGGCCCAATTTGGGGGTCAATCTGGGGCTTGATCGGTGTTTTCCGGGTGATTTCATGGGTCCCTCCGTTATGCCAATGGATTCAACGACGCAGCAGATAGAAGAAGTCGCGGTTATCGGAGAATTCGATGAAGCGCCCCATCGGGCGCCCGTCCCGGTGGCGCGAATCCGACGATGCCATGCGCTGATCGAGATGCACAATGTCGAACTCCTGCGAGCCCGGCTCACGCGTGTAGATCGCCGAATAGGTCAGATCGAGCGAATTCATGTCCAGCAGCATCGCAAACTGGCAGCCATAGGCCTGGAAGGTGCGCGCCATACCCGAGGGCGTGGCCGAACTGAACACCGCGTAGATCAGCATCTGGCGCCCGTCGGCCTCGCGCATGCAAAGGCCCGACCGCGTGGTGCGCAACTGCGCCTCGGCCGAGCCGGACCAGTTCCCGCCCATCCAGCTTTGCAACTGTTCGCCGGGAACGCCGATGCCGGTTTCGGGATCGGGCTGAAGGATCGGCGTGCCGTTCTGGCGCGCGAAACGGATATAGGGCAGAAGCACGTTCAGGTCTTCGCTCCAGATGTCGGTCTGCACCGACCCGTCCTGCAACACGAATATCGTGGCCAATCCCGGCTGCAACCGGCTGAGCACGACGCCGTTGACGACGAAACCGTAGTGATGGCCGTTATTGGTATAGGCAAATTCGGTCAGCCGCCAGGCGCCATGCGCGCGCTTGAAACCGCCGGCAAATATCCCGGCAAGCCGGTCCATGAAGATGGGGTTCAGCATTCCGGTCATCTGCAGCGGTTCGACGGTGCCGAAACCGTCCGGGCCGGGGATCGAATAGTCGCGCCCTGTCCCCGAAGGGCGCGGTGACCAGTCCACCGCCGGATGCGTGGTGCCGATCTCGTAACGCAGGTCGAAGCGGCTCATGTCGAAGGCAAACATGTGGACGTCGGCGCGGTTTTCCACGCCGTCCAGCCGGTTGGCGCCCGGCACGTTCAGAACTTCTTGCGCCACCATGCCCGGCTGCACGACACTGGCATAGATGCCCGGGGCGTTCTGGACGGCATACCAGCTTCCGGCCTGCATCTGCCGGCTGTTGGCGCCGACCAGATCCACCTCCATGCGCGAGCGCATCACCGGCCGCTGGCGCAGATTGGCCTGCCCCAGCGCGGCAACCACCGCCCCGGCCTCGGCTTCGTTCATGGTCTGGGCCGAGGTCAGATAGGCGTCTTCATACAGCGTGTCCTTGATCAGGTTGATCAGGTTCTCGCCAAACGGCACGTAGCTGCGCAGGAACTCGGCGACCGATTCACGCATCGTGCGGCTGCCCGAACCCTGGCTGCGCAGGAACAGGCGACCCTCGCAGATGGGGGCGTAGGGCAGGCCCTGGCGGCGCGCTTCCTCCAGTTCTCCTTCCCAGGGCGCGCAGGTGACGGTTCCTGCATCGCTCGAGATGACGATCTCGGACAGGGATTCGCCCAGCGACACGGCAAACAGTTCAGGCGCGGCGTTTTCCAGATGCCAGCGGCGCGCAGAGCGCCCCTCGCCTGTTTCCAGCAGGAACCAGGCATTGACGAACGGGTTGAGCGAGGTCAGGCGCAGGCTGGAGCCATCCTCGGCGGTGCCCGACAAGGTGATGCGAAACGGCTGGAACTCGATCACGCTGCGGCGGAACGTCTCGCGGAAATCGGCGAACTGCGCGGCGCGTTCGGCGGCGGGCATATACCAGGCTTCCAGCGTATCGGTGGTAACCTGCGCGGTCGCGGGCCCCGTGCCCAGTGCGGCCAGGAACGCGGCAACATGCCAGCGGGGCGAAAATCCTGCGATCGTCAATGGTTTGTCTCCCAGTCTTGTCAAAATTCATGGCGCCCGGACAGGCAAATCAACAGAATGCGCGCGCGGTGGCAGCGGTCTGCATGAAAGCAGCAGCCTGCATGAAAGCGGTGATTCAGGCAACAGCCGTGGCGCCCCTGCCAGAAGGCCCCGATCCCGAAATTCGGGCCGGGCCTGTTTGCGGTCAGGCGGCGGCGCTTGGCCCGGGCCGCGGGAAGCCGTCAAACATTGCATACCAGCGTATACCAATTGATTTTCCCGGTCCCGATGGCTATGACGGCGCAAATCATCAGGAGTGCACCATGACCGCGACCCGCACAGAAACCGACAGCTTTGGCCCGTTGGATGTTCCCGCCGAAAAGTATTGGGGCGCCCAGACGCAGCGTTCGATCATCAATTTCCCCATCGGCTGGGAGCGCCAGCCCGTGCCGATCATCCGCGCGCTGGGTGTTGTCAAGCAGGCTTGCGCCATGGCCAATCGCGAGTTGGGCACCCTGGCCCCGGACCTGGCCGATGCCATCATCGCCGCCGCCGGTGAAGTGATCGACGGCAAGTTCGACGACAATTTCCCGCTGGTCGTCTGGCAAACCGGCTCGGGCACGCAGTCGAACATGAACGCCAATGAGGTGATCAGCAATCGCGCGATCGAGATGCTGGGCGGTGTGATGGGCTCGAAATCACCGGTGCACCCCAACGATCACTGCAACATGGGCCAGTCGTCGAACGACACGTTCCCCACCGCCATGCATGTCGGCATCGCCATGCAGGCGCGTGACGTGCTGCTGCCGGGCCTGACCAAGCTGGCCGCCGCGCTGGAGGCCAAGTCACGTGAATTCAAGGACATCATCAAGATCGGCCGGACCCATACGCAGGATGCCACGCCGCTGACGCTGGGGCAGGAATTCGGCGGCTACGCGCATCAGGTGCGCAAAGGGATTGAACGGGTCGAAGCCTGCCTGCCGGATATCTACGAACTGGCGCAGGGCGGCACCGCCGTCGGCACCGGGCTGAACACGAAAAAAGGCTGGGCGGAAATGGTCGCCGCGAACATGGCGCAGATCACCGGTCTGCCCTTTGTCACCGCGCCGAACAAGTTCGAGGCGCTGGCCGCGCATGACGCCATGGTGATGTTCTCGGGCGCGCTGAAAACCGTCGCCGCCAGCCTGTTCAAGATCGCCAATGACATGCGCCTGCTGGGGTCCGGTCCGCGCTCGGGCCTTGGCGAGTTGATCCTGCCGGAAAACGAGCCCGGCTCGTCGATCATGCCGGGCAAGGTCAACCCGACTCAGGCCGAGGCGCTGACCATGGTCTGCGTGCATGTCATGGGCAATGACGCGGCGGTCGGCATGGCGGGCAGCCAGGGGCATTTCGAACTGAACGTCTACAACCCGATGATGTCCTACAACGTGTTGCAATCCATGCAGCTTCTGGGCGACAGCGCCAGCGCCTTCACCGACAACATGGTGGTTGGCACGCAGGCCAACACGGCGCGCATCGACAAGTTGATGAAGGAATCGTTGATGCTGGTCACGGCGCTGGCCCCGACCATCGGCTACGACAACGCCACCAAGGTCGCCAAGACCGCGCACAAGAACGGCACCACCCTGCGCGAAGAAGCCGTCGCCCTGGGCTTTGTCGATGCGGAAACCTTCGACCGGATCGTGCGCCCCGAGGACATGATCGGCCCCAGGGACTGACGGGGCTGGAGACTGACGGGGCTGGGGATTTCGCGCGCGCAGCGGGTGTGGTTCGATATGGAGCAAGCGATGACGAAGATCATCAACCTGCGCACCCGGCGCAAACAGGCCGCCCGGGGCGCGGCCCGAGGCGAGGGGGACAGGCGTGCCGCGCAGTCGGGTCTGAGCAAAGCCGACAAGGCCCTGAGCGCGGCGCGCGAGGCCAGGGCGCGGCGCGAACTGGACGGCAAACGCCGGGACCAGCCCTCGGACCCGGAAACTCCGCCCAGCGACCCTTGAAGTGCTGCGAAAAGGCGTTTCGAAACGCCTTGCGCGGTCTCTTGCCCCCTTTCGGGGCAAGAGGCCCCGGTGTCAGGGACAATCCCGGGTCGAATTCGCGTGAGATTGGCACCAAGCGCCCAAGGCGTTTCGAAACGCCTTGTCCCGGTCAGTCAACCGGGTTCATGGCCTCCGGCCACGCGCTGTCGCGCGACGCGCCCATTCGAACTTCGTCGAAATAGGCAATCTGAGTGGGCATCGGAGCGCCTTGCCGGCTGACAAAGCTTCGGTAAATCCCGTATTTGAAATAGAAAAATTCAGGTGGCGGCATGTCCCAACCCTGCACAGATGCGCGGCGCTCGCCGTCCAGCCAGACCTCGATCACCGGATCGGGGCCGCTGTCGTGGCGCAGCAGAACGTCAACCCAGCGCCCCCGCAGATCGTCGACAGGGGCCAGGCGCCGCTGGATATTGGGCGCGCCAGGCTGGTGAACGGTCAGCCGCAGATCCGCTCCGATCAGCTCCAGCTGCATCACCGGGGGGCGCGATAGCAGCCCTTCCGCCACCCGGATCGGTCCGCCGCGCTGGTGGATCTGGGCGATCGTCGTCTTGACCCGGTCAGAAACCGGAAAGACGTCGGGCAAATACATGGAAAATCCGATCCACATCTGCTCGTCCGGCAGCCATTGACGATCCGGGCGGAATTCGCTGCGTTCCCGGTCGCGCGCGCAGTCATCCCAGCCACCATTTGCCGCGCAATCGCCGGCACGGACCTCGAACCGTTGTGCCTGCGCGCCGGCCCGCACCGGGGTGGGGACGATGCTGTAACCCCACGCGGTGTCGGACAGGCTGCGCGCGCCCGGCAGGCGGTCAGCCTGTGCGGGCGCTGCAACGCTCAGGGCCGCCAGCGCCGCGATCGCCATTGCGGCGCGGGCCACGCGTGATGGGCCAGCGTCAGACATCCTTCGCGACCTCGATCAGCGCGGCGCCAATACGGGCATTGTCCTCGCAAGCCTCATGCGCGCGCCATCCCTCATCAAGCGGTGCCAACAGCGAGACAGGGTGCTGCAAGGCGCCTTCGGCCAGCCAGGCGGTCAGATCGGCGATCCCCTGCGCGCGCGCCGCTTCGGGCAGCAGGTAAACCAGCACCATGCGCAGGGTCTGGGCGCTGAACATCATCGGATAGAAGGGCAGGGCCGGTTCCGGATCGGCCATCGAACCATAGGCGGCAATCACCCCGTTGGGCTTGAGCACCGCGCGCGTCACGTCAAGGTTGCCGCCGAACTCGACCTCGACAATGCGGTCCACGCCGCGCCCGTCGGTTGCGTCCAGGATGGCGCGCGCGGTGTCGCCGTTGCGGTAATTCACCACCGAATCCGCGCCCATGGCCCGGGCATGGGCGGATTTGGCCCCACCCGAGGTGGTGGCAATGACCCGCCGTGCCCCGGCCAGTTTCGCTATTTGCACCCCATAGGCCCCGACCGCCCCCGCGCCGCCTGTGATGAGGATATCCTGTCCCGCAATCGGGCCGTCCGCGAACAGGCAGCGATGCGCCGTCAGCGCCGGTATTCCCAGGCAAGCGCCGGCGGCGAAACTGGCCGCGTCGGGCAGGGGAACCGCCTGTTCCTGCGGCAGCGCCACGAATTCGGCCGCGGTGCCAAGGGCCCGCCCATAGGCCGCATTCCACAGCCAGACCCTTTGCCCGATCCGCGCGGGATCGACCCCGTCGCCGACTGCGGTGATCCGGCCCGCGCCGTCGGAATGCGGGATCACCAGGTCATATCCTGGCCCACCGCGCAGGCCCGAGCGCGCCTTGGCATCGCTGGGATTGGCCCCGGACACGGCGATCTGCACCAGAACCTCGCCCTTGGCCGGGGCGGGGCGGGGCAGGGCCTCCAGGTTCAGAACCTGCCGGGCCGGGCCGGTCTGGCGGTAGCAAAGCGCGTTCATCTGGATCATCGGATGTCCTGTAATCTTGTGTTTTCGGTCACGGTTGGCTTCCTGG
>CAJQNQ010000040.1 GCA_905479725.1 uncultured Paracoccaceae bacterium
TCGCCCGGGGCCGGATCCGGCAGAACCAGCGTGTCGAACCCAGGACCGCCATTCACCGTGCCCGTCGTCGACGTCACGATCTCAACCCGGTCGTCGCCCGAACCCAGGTCCAGGTTTTCGATCTCGTCGAAACCGGTGATATTCGTGCCATTGTCGATCGTGCCGGTTTCGTCGCCGCTATAGATGACCGAGACATTCTCGGTCAGGGCGCTGGCGTCGATGGTATCGCCGCCGGTTTCGCCTGTTTCGCCACCGACGATGACATGATTGCCGAACCCGTCATAGATCTGGAACACGTCGTCGCCCGACCCGCCATAGCCGATGTCGTTGCCGCCATCCAGAGACAGAGTATCGCTGCCCGCGCCAGCTTCCGGCGCGTCACTGGGCAGATTGCCGCCATTGTCGCCAAAAGCGCCATCACCATACAGCGTATCGTCGCCCAGCCCGCCGGTCAGCAGGTCATCGCCCGCGCCGCCGATCAGCTTGTCGTCGCCGTCATTGCCGAACAGCGTGTCATTGCCGGCGTCGCCCCAAAGCGAATCATTGCCATCGTTGCCGAAAATCTCGTCATTGCCGTCGCCGCCGAACACGAAGTCCTGCCCCGCGCCACCGCTGATGGTGTCATCGCCCCAGCCGCCATAAACCGTGTCGTCGCCGCCATTGGCATTGATCGTGTTGCCGCTGTTGTCGATCTGGTCTCCCTGCGCGTCGACATAGCCCGAGCCCATCGATTCGCCCGTGTCCAGACCATCGACCTCGCCGTCCGGGATCGGCGTGCCGACCCCGGAATCGGAGATCAGGGTCTCATCCACCGGACCCGAGCCCGTCGCTGTGTCCATGGTGATTTCTGTCGTGTTCGCGTAGGTCGTGGCGCCATTGGCGAAAATGCCGATCGCCTGCTGCGTTCCGCCCCCGTCCGAGACATTGACAACCACAAAGGGCACGCCGCTGGCGCTGCTGGCGCCGTTGTCATAGGTCACCGTGGCCGCGTATTCCTCGATCGACGTGACAGTGAAGTTGACGCCATTGATGGTGACGGTGTCACCGGTGCTCAGCTGATTTGCCGAAACCGTTGTCGTGGAGATGGTATCCTGATCGGTGCTGAGCCCCTGGGTCGGGTCTGCGGCGCCGCCGTAGGTCAGCGTCTGCCCGGCGCCCGTCGTTGCGCCGGTCGAGAGCGTGATAGCCTTGCCTGTCAGATCAATACTCATCGTCTTGTCCTCGTCCATTGTTCTGGCGTTTCGCGCCCAGGACCGTTTTCGACGGACAATGACGGGGCTGCGCCGGTTTACCTGTGGACAGGAATAGGCGTGGATTGCGGAGCGTCTGGGACCGAACTGAGGCAAATGTGCGGCAATTGGAAACAATCCGCCCCATTGGGCGCGATTTGTCACGAATTGTCGCGATCTTTGCACGCGGGGGCAAAAAGTGGGTTGCGACGCGTCCCGGGGATCGCCCACTCTATCCCGCAGCCCCGTCAGAACCAACAAAAGCGGAAATGTCATGACAATCCCCCAGTCCATTGTGGATTTCGCCAGCGATCTGACGGCGATCCGCCAGGACCTGCACGCCCACCCCGAACTGGGCTTCGAAGAGGTGCGCACATCGGGTATCGTCGCCGAGCAGCTGCGCGCGCTGGGGATCGAGGTCACAACCGGCATCGGCAAGACCGGCGTGGTCGGCGTGCTCAAGGGCCACCGCCCGGGCCGCGCCATTGGCCTGCGCGCGGATATGGATGCGCTGCCGATCCATGAGCAGACAAACCTTCCCTATGCCTCGAGGAATGCCGGCGTGATGCATGCCTGCGGGCACGACGCGCATACCACCATCCTGCTGGGTGCCGCGCGCTATCTGGCCGCCAACCGCGATTTTTCAGGCACGGCGGTGTTCATCTTCCAGCCCGCCGAGGAAGGATTGGGCGGTGCCCGGCGCATGATCGCCGAAGGCTTGTTCGACCGGTTCCCCTGCGACGAGATCTACGCGCTGCACAATTCGCCCTATCATCCGGCGGGCGTCATCGGGGTGCGCCCGGGCCCGGCGATGGCGGGGGCGAATTTTTTCGACATCACCATCACCGCCAACGGGTGCCATGCCGCCGCGCCGCATACCGGGATCGACAGCATCGTGATCGCCACGTCGCTTGTGCAGCAATTGCAAAGCATCGTCGCGCGCAATGTGTCGGCATCGCAGCAGATCGTCCTGTCCGTGACCCAGATCCACGCGGGCGCGGCCTATAACGTGATCCCCGAAACCGCCACACTGGCCGGGACGGTGCGGTATTTCGACCGGGATCTGGCCAACGCTGTCACACAGCGCATGCAGGCGCTGTGCGACGGGGCCGCGCTGGCATACGGTGTCGAGATCACCCTGTCGATGCGCAATGTCTTCGACGTTCTGGAAAACGATCCCGCCCTGTCCGAGGCGATGATCGGTGTGGCGCAGACGCTGGTTAGCCGCGAGGCGGCGCAACTGCGCACCGAGCAAGTAATGGGGTCCGAGGATTTTTCGGACATGTTGCAGGTCGTTCCGGGGGCGTATTGCACCATCGGCCACAACGGGAACGTGCCGCTGCACAACCCCGGTTTCGTGCTGGATGACGAGATCTTGCCGCTGGGCGTGGCGCTGATGGCGCGGATGGTCGAAACCCGCGGCGCGGTTCAGGGCTGACGCCTGGCGCTGTCTCACGGGTGTCCGGGAGGGACCAGGGGGCGCTGCCCCCTCGCCCTGCGGGCTCACCCCCGGGATATTTGCAGCACAAAGATGGGGTCAGGTCTGGCTTTCGGCCTGAAGGGCCCACAGGCGGGGCGCCATCATGCCGACCCGGTCCTCGATGGCGATCATCGCATCAACGATGAGATCCTCGCACCAGCGTTGACCGATAATCTGCACGCCGATCGGCTGCGCGCCTGTATCCAGCGCCGCCAACCGCGCGGGCACATTGCCGGCAGGCAGGCCCAGAAAATTCATGCCGGTGGACCAGAAGGCGGAGGCCAGCGCCTCGTGCACGCCATCGGCGCCTTCGGTGTCGCGCCCGGCGGTGAAGAAGGGCTGCGGCAGGAACGGGGTCAGCACCAGCGGATAGGTCGCCAGCAGTTGCGACCATTGTCGCGCCAAGCCGGTCCGCGCGGCGATCACGCGCAGGTATTCGGCGGGCTCATAGGGCGGGAACTGGCGGCTGTATTCGTCAAAGATCGCGCGGATGGTGTCCGAGCCGTATCGCTGGATGTCGGCGCCGACCAGCGTCTGCGTTTCGGTCAACAGGGCGCGGAACCCCATGTCGGCCATTTCTTGCAAGGCGGGCGGATCGATATTCTCGACCGTGTAGCCGGCATCCGTGAGCGCCGCGCGCGCGTCATCCAGCGCCGCGCTGACTTCGGGGTGCAGCGGAAAATCGAGGGTATCCCTGGTGAAGCCGACCTTGAGGTTCGCGTCGCGGTTTCGCCCGCGCCAGGGCAGCGGCACGTGGAAGGGATCGCCGGGATCCGGTGCGATCATCGCCGGCATCGCCAGGTGCAGGTCGCGGGCCGCGCGGGTCATCAGCCCCTGCGCCGACATGGACTGCGCCAGCATCCCCCTTTCGGCGGCCTGCGAGGGGTTCCAGGCGGGCACCCGGCCCAGCCCCGGCTTGACCGTGACCGCCCCGTTGGCCGATGCCGGAAAGCGCAGCGATCCGCCAATATCGTTGCCATGGGCCAGCGCGCCGATCCCCGCGACAACCGCCGCCCCGGCCCCACCGCTGGAGCCCCCCGCGCTGAGATGGCGGCCCCACGGATTGTGGGTGCGCCCAAACAGCGGGTTGTCGGTATCCGCCCGGAAGGAAAACTCGGGCGTGTTGGTGCGTCCGATCACCACCGCCCCGGCATTCAGCAGATGCCGGACCAGCGGTGCGTCCCGCCTGGCGATCAGATCCTTGAGCGCGGGCAACCCGTTCGACGTGGCTTGCCCCGCCTGATCGACATTGATCTTGATCGTCACCGGCACGCCGTGCAGCGGCCCGACAGGGCCATCCATCGCATCGAGGGCGCGCGCCCGCTCCAGCGCCTGTTCGGACAGATCGACGACGACGGCATTCAGCGCGGGGTTCGCCGCGTGCATCCGTTCGACACTGGCGGTGACCGCCTCGAACGCGGAGACCGCGCCGCCCTGAAGCAGCGCGGCAAGGTCGCTGGCGGTGTGTTGCCAAAGCGGGGGGAGCGTCATTCGATGCCTCATCGCCGAAAGGAAAACCTGCGCCGCAGACTAGGCGTCGGCGGTGCAGGCAGGCAATGGCAAAATGCTATCGGCTCAGCGCTCCAGCCCCAGCAGGCGATCAAGCGACACGCGCCCGGGTCCGTAGGCCATGACGGTCAGCAGGCTGGCGGCCCATAGGCCATGGGTCACCCAGGCGGCGGGGTAGACGAAGGTCTGGATCACCAGTGTCATGACCAGCAGCCCGGTGGCGGCGAACCGGGTGAACAAGCCGGCGAACAGCAGGACAGACAGGAGATGTTCTGCAATCGTCGCCAGGACCGCGGCAAGAGCAGAGGGGATGATCGGCAGCGCGTATTCAAATTCAAACAGGAACCAGGTGCTTTCGGCGATGGCGAAACCGTCGACCTTGGTGCGCGCCGATGACCAGAACACCCAGGCAATGAAGAACCGCGCCGCAAGGGCCACCAGATCCGCGGGCACATAGCGGGCGAAAAGGCCGTTCAGGGTCTGGATCAGGCCCCGCAGGCCCGAAGCGCCGCCGCTCAGGGTGGAATCGCTCATGGAGTGTCTCCTTCGATGCTGGAAATCAGCCCGTGCTGCAACAGCAGGGTCAGAATGGCGGTTGGATCCGTGCCCGCGGCGGCCCGGCCCAGGGGTTCACCCGCGATCAGCCGGCACAGGACAGCATGTTGCGCCGCGTCCAGCGCGAGAACCGGCACGTCGTAGCCGCGCGTGCGCGCGATCAGCGCGAATTGCGGACCCTGCGGCAGGGGCGTTTGTTGTGCGCCGGGCTGGTTGAGGGCCCAGATGCTGACGGCGGGCCAGTCGCTGCGATAGGCGCGCACCGACGGCGCCAGGATCAGGCACAGGTCCGACGGGTCGCCCGCGGCCAGCGCCGAGGGGTCGGCAACGGAGGCGTCGGCGGCGTGATAGGCGTGACCGCGCGCCAGCTCCAGCCGCGCGACATCGGGCAGGTAGGGCAGCTTGGCGACCGGCTCGAACGCCGCCAGAAAGGCCGGGAAATCCCCGCCCCAGTCGATCATCACAGGCGATTGCGGCGGATGGCTGGCGGCAAAAACGCGCGCCATGGCCTTGAAGAACTCTGTGCCGACCAGACGCTCGATCACCGGAAAGCGTTGCGACAGGGCGCTGCTCAGACCGTGCTGGACGTTGTTGCGGTAAACCAGAAAGCGGCGGTCCAGCGCCTCTTGCGGCCCCAGCCCGTCCGGGGTTGCCTGCACCCAGAGCGCGTCATGAAAGCGCGCCTGCATGGCGGCGTGCGGATCAGGCTGCACGGACATCACGCGCCCCTCTCAAGGCCCCCTTCAGGATCGTTCCGGCGCGCGCGGCCTCGGCGATCAGGGTCTCGAAATCGGGCACGTCATTGTCCCATTCGACCAGGCTTGGCAGCGGGCCGGTGCGGGCGATGACCTCGGCATACAGTGTCCAGACCGGGTCGGCGACCGGGCGCGAATGGCTGTCGATCAGCAACGGGCCATCGGGCAGATCCTCGGCCTCGTGCCCGGCGAGATGGATTTCGCCGACATGCTTCAGCGGGAACGCGGCCAGATAGGCGCGCGGATCGGTGCGGTGGTTGGTGGCGCTCACGAACACGTTGTTCACGTCCAGCAGCAGGCCGCAGCCGGTGCGCCGCGCGATTTCGGTCAGAAAATCGGTCTCGGCCCAGGTGCTGTCGTCGAAGGTGACATAGGTGGCCGGGTTTTCCAGCAGCATCCGGCGGCCCAGCACGGATTGCGTCTGGTCGATATGCGCGCAGATCGTGGCCAGCGTCTGGTCGGTATAGGGCAGCGGCAGAAGATCGTTCAGCCAGGCCGCCCCGTGCGACGACCAGGCCAGATGTTCGGAAAAGCTTTCCGGCTGGTGGCGCTCAAGCACCTGGCGCAGCCGGTTCAGGTGATCGGTATCCAGCGGCCCGGCGCCGCCGATCGACAGCCCGACCCCATGGATCGAAATCGCGTGATCCCGGTGCAGATCCTCCAACATCGCGTGCGGGGCGCCCCCGGCGCCCATGTAATTCTCGGCATGGACTTCATAAAAGCCCACGGCACCGCGCCGGTCCCTGATCTTCGGAAAATGCTCGGGCTTGAAGCCAAGTCCAGGTGTCGAGGGAAGGGTCATCGGGGCCTCCGGGTTTCGGCAGATCGGATGAAAGGCGGCCGCCCCACGCAGCGGGGGCGGCCAGTGATGCAGTGGTTACATCATGGTCGGCATGTAGGTGGCCGAGATTTCGGCGGCGAGCGTCGGCGGCAAATCGCGGTTGATGCCCGGGCCATAGCCCCCGGCTTCCAGCGTGGCCGCCGTCACGCCGCGGCGCATCGAACCGTCGGCGGCAGCCGGGAGTTCAATGGATTCGCAGGTTCCGGTGGGAACCAGGGACCAGGCATTGCCCTGATAATCCAGCACCGATGTCCCCGCGCAGGTCGTGCCCGGGCCGGCAGCGCAGTTGTTTTCACCCGCAAGCGCCACGCCGTAGCATTTTTCCTGATGCGCGTCGGCCTGTGCGGCGCCACCGGCCATCGACAGTGCCGTTGCGACCGAAGCAGCGAGGATTGTGGTGGAATTTTTCATGGAACTTCATCTCCTGTTGGGGGCCGCATCCGTTGCGGACCTGACAGACAGGACGGGGAAACCTTCGGCATCGTTACCGCGATCACGCATCCGTGACATTGCCAGAACTTTTTGTGA
>CAJQNQ010000041.1 GCA_905479725.1 uncultured Paracoccaceae bacterium
ACGATCCCCGACAGCATGGGCGGCATTTTCGAGATGCTCAAGGAAGCCGCCCTGACCATGCAGCAGGGCGGCGGGATCGGCTATGATTTCAGCACCATCCGGCCCAAGGGCGCGCCGGTCTCGGGGGTTGCCGCCGATGCCTCGGGGCCGCTTTCCTTCATGGATGTGTGGGACGCGATGTGCCGCACGATCATGTCGGCGGGCAGTCGGCGCGGTGCGATGATGGCGACGATGCGCTGCGATCACCCGGATATCGAGGATTTCATCGCTGCCAAGCAAGACAAGGCGCGGTTGCGCATGTTCAACTTGTCGGTGCTGGTGACCGATCCGTTCATGGAGGCCGTGAAGGCCGATGGCCCCTGGGATCTGGTTTTTCAGGGCCGTGTCTACCGCACGCTTCAGGCGCGCGATCTGTGGAACCGGATCACCCGCGCGACCTACGAGTATGCGGAACCCGGGGTGATCTTCATCGACCGGATCAACGCGGCCAACAATCTGAGCTATGTGGAAACCATTGCCGCGACGAATCCCTGCGGCGAGCAGCCCTTGCCGCCTTACGGCGCCTGTTTGCTGGGGTCGATCAACCTGGCGCGGCTGGTGTCCGATCCCTTCGACGACACCGCCCATGTCTGCGAGACCGAGCTGGCCGCGCTGGTGACAACCGCCGTGCGGATGATGGACAACGTGGTCGATGCCAGCCGCTTCCCGCTGGAGCCGCAGGCGCGCGAGGCGCGGGCCAAGCGGCGGATCGGGCTGGGGGTCACCGGGCTGGCGGATGCGCTGTTGATGGTCGGGCTGCGCTATGGCTCAGACGAGGCGGCCGCGCAGACCGTGCGCTGGATGAAGGCCATCGCGCGGGCGGCCTATCTGGCCTCGGTCGATCTGGCGCGCGAAAAGGGTGCGTTTCCGCTGTTCGATGCCGAGAAATACCTGGCCTCGGGCACGATGCAGGCGATGGATGAGGATGTGCGCGCGGCGGTGCGCGAACACGGCATCCGCAACGCATTGCTGACCTCCATCGCGCCGACCGGGACGATCAGCCTGTATGCCGGCAATGTCAGCTCGGGGATCGAGCCGGTGTTTGCCTATGCCTACACGCGCAAGGTCTTGCAGGCCGATGGATCGCGAACCGAGGAGGAAGTGGTCGATTACGCGGTGGCGCAATGGCGTGAGAAATTCGGCGATGCGCCGCTGCCGGATCATTTCGTCTCCGCCCAGTCGCTGCCCCCGCTGGAGCATGTGAAGATGCAGGCGGCGGCGCAGCAATGGGTGGATTCGTCGATTTCCAAGACGATCAACTGCCCAAAGGATATCAGCTTCGAGGATTTCAAGGAGGTCTACATGGCCGCCTGGGACAGCGGCTGCAAAGGCTGCACGACCTATCGGCCCAATGAGGTGACGGGGTCGGTGCTGTCGGTGAGCGAGAGCGCTGATGCCGTGCCGCAAACCGATACCGGGGCGGATGTGATCTATCTGTCCGACCCGCTGGACCGGCCCGAGGCGCTGGAGGGGGCGACCTACAAGCTCAAATGGCCGATGTCCGAACACGCGATCTACATAACCGTCAACGATGTGGTCGTCGGCGGGCACCGTCGCCCGTTCGAGGTGTTCATCAATTCCAAGAACATGGAGCATTTCGCCTGGACCGTGGCGCTGACGCGGATGATCAGCGCGGTGTTCCGGCGGGGCGGAGATGTGTCCTTTGTGGTGGAGGAGTTGAAAGCCGTGTTCGACCCGCGCGGTGGGGCGTGGATGCAGGGTAAATACGTGCCGTCGATCCTGGCGGCCATTGGCGGCGTGATCGAGGAACATCTGATCAATATCGGCTTTATCGAGGGCGCCGGGCTGGGCCTGAAAGAGGACCCGAAGGCCGCCGCCGTGGCCGGCGCGCGGCCATTGGCTTGCCCGTCCTGCGGGGCCTACGAGTTGGTCATGATCGAAGGCTGCATGACCTGCCGGTCCTGCGGGCATTCGAAATGCGGCTAGGGCGGGCGCGGCCCCCGACAGGCCAGGATCAGGAGCCGGTCTGCCAAATCAGACGGGATGCAGAACCATCAGCGTAATGGCGTAGATCATGAACGCCGCCACCAGGGCAAGCGTCACCAGCAGGGTGCGATATTTGGTCATCGTGTCCTCGGGAAAGTGGAATTGTGGTCAACGGGTGACGGAATTCCAGGCCGGAGGGGCCGTTTGCGGGGGCCAGTTGAACCGCGCCCGGGTTGAGCCTGTCCACGCCGCATGCGCGCGCGTCAGGGTGGCCGGTGCGTCCCGGGTTTCGGACGACGGGTCTGGGCTGGACGCGAAAACGCCTGGCGCGACCGGTGGGTCGGAGGCGGGGCCGTCACCCGACGCGAGCATCTCCACGACAAGGCCCTGCCCCGTGGCCAGGGCGGGGCCGGGGCCGGGGCCGATCAGGCTGAGCACGATCATCAAGGCAAGGAACAGGCGAAACACCGAGACCTCCGAAAAACAGGCCAAGCAAGGCACCTGAATTCGGGCCCTGTCAAGCGGCGCGTTTTGCCCGCGCGAAGGCTGGTGAAACGAAGCTGGTTTCGCTAGCCTGGCGGGACGGAGACGTCGCGATCAGCCTGCGACCTCGTCGCTGTCAGCAAAAGGAAAACCCCCGATGGCGCAAAACCGCGTGGATCCGTTCGGTCGGCCCCATGCCGTGCCACAGCGGGGCGCGTGGTTCGGCAACAAGGGGTGTCTGCACGATTCGGCGGGGCGGATCCGGCGGTTTCACAGCGCAAAGCGGTGGATCACCTGCCTGTGCGCCTTCAAGGGGCGGCGGCGCACGCTGCTTCAGCCGGGGCGCTATACGGAGCTGTTCTTTCACGACGAGGCCACCGCCTATGCCGCCGGTCATCGCCCCTGCGCCGAATGCCGCCGCCCGGCCTGGACCCGGTTCATGGATCTGTGGGCTTCCGAGTTCGGACGCGCCAGGACCGATGACGTGGATACTGCGCTGCACGCCGCGCGGCTGGCGGGCAAGACACGGCGGCTGGTGCCGGTCTCGGCGGGCGCTGTCCCGGCGGGCGCGATGATCGTCCTGGGGGATGCGCCGGTGCTGCGGGGCCGGGCGGGGTGGTATGCCTGGGATTTCGCGGGCTATCAAAGACTGCCTGCCGTGCCCGGCACCGTCCGGGCGCTGACGCCGCTGCCGGTGCTGACCCTGCTTCAAAGGGGTTTGCCCGTGCAGATGGCGCTTTCGGAAATTTAATTGCCTTGTTCAGTTTTATCTGTTTCTCTGCGCCCGAATGCCGCAACCGACCGGATGATCCATGACCGACGACACGAAACCCCTGATGGACTGGGATGAATTCGCTGACATGGGCGCGCGGATTGCCGCGTGGGGCGCCCGCTATCACCGCCAGATCGCTGACCTTCCGGTGCGCGCCCCGCTGGACCCGGGCGCCGTGCGCGCGCGCTTTCCGGACAGTCCGCCCGAGCAGGGCGCGGGGCTGGAGGGTATTCTGGCCGAGATCGACGACAAGATCATCCCCGGCCTGACCCATTGGCAGCACCCGCGCTTCTTCGCCTATTTCCCGTCCAACGCCACGCCGCCGTCGATGCTGGCCGATTTCGTCGCCTCGATCCTGGCGCAGCAATGCATGCTGTGGCAGACG
>CAJQNQ010000042.1 GCA_905479725.1 uncultured Paracoccaceae bacterium
GCGGCGGCGATGATGCGGCTGTCGGTCATCTGCATGGACGGCTCTCCTTGTCGGCGGGCAGGATCGGTTCCGCGCCACTCTAGAGCCAGAGAGGCAAGGGCGAAAGCAGGCTTTGGTCTGTCAGACCTATGTCGCATGGTCAGGGGCAGGCTGCGCGGTTCCCCAACCGTGGCGACTTTGGTATCCTGCGCGCAAATCCGGGTGAAAGCCGACACCATCATGACCGACCCATCGCCACGTAGCCGCGCTATCGCCAGGGCGCTTATCATCGACGATCATCCGCTGTTCTGCGATGCTCTGGCGCTAACGTTGCGCGGTGTTGCGGATGTCGCTCATGTGGACCGGGCGCATGCCCTGGCCGAGGCGCTGGACAAGCTCACGGAGCGCGCGCCGGATCTGATGCTGCTGGATCTGGACCTGCCCGATGTCGAAGGTCTGGACGGGTTGATCCGGCTGCGCGCGGTGGCGCCGGATATTCCTGTGCTGGTGGTCTCGTCGATGGGCGAGCCGCGGCTGATCCGTGCGGCGCTATCGGCCGGGGCGCAGGGCTTCGTGCCCAAGCATTCGGGCCGCGAGGCGTTCCGACAGGCGCTAGAGGCGATCGGCCGGGGGCAGACCTGGCTGCCCGACGGCTTTGTCGATGACGCCGACGACGCGGCCAGTGACGCCCTTGAGCGGCTTTCGCATCTGACGCGCCAGCAGGCCAAGATCCTGGACCTGCTGTGTCAGGGTCGGCTGAACAAGCAGATCGCCTGGGAATTGTCGATTGCCGAAACCACCGTCAAGGCGCATGTCACGGCGATCATGCGCAAGCTGGGGGTTCAAAGCCGCACGCAGGCCGTGTTGATCGCCCAGCAGATCAAATTCGCGGCCTTCGTTCCCGAAGGATAGCGCCGAAGGAGAGCGCCCGACAGAGAGAGAGGCAGGCGAACTGTCGCCGGCGTCCGTTTGAAGAGCCCCGACGAAATGCCCGGTGTCTACCAGGTCAATTGCCGCTCAGTGCGCGCTGACAGGCGCGAGATCGTTTTCACGGGCCAGCAGAAACGCGCCGCGCCGGTCATCGGTCAGCGCCAGGCATTCGCCCGATTCGGAATGAACGCCCCAGACCTGGGCATCCTGCGGTATCTGATCCCGCACGTCCTGCGGCAAGGTGCCGGGGTCGACGCGGCGGATATAGGCGATCTTGCCCGTGGGCAGACCGGGATACGGCGTTTGCATCATTTGTCCTTTCAGCCGCGGGTGATGGGGATGGTGCGGACCACGGTTTCCGGTTCGCGCCGCTCAAGCGAGATTTCCAGCAAGCCGTTGTCCAGCGTCGCGCCGCTGACCTCGACCCCTTCGGCCAGCGCGAAAACACGGCGAAACTGGCGCGTGGCGATGCCGCGATGCAGGAACACGCGGTCAGGGGCGGGGTCGCCCTGCTGCCCGCGGATCACCAATTGGCGGTCCTCCAGCGTCATCGTGATGTCGTCCGGGGCGAACCCGGCCACCGCCAGCGTAATGACGTAGCGGTTCGGTTCGGCCAGTTCGATGTTGAAAGGCGGGTAGCCATCGGTCCCGGCACGGGCGGTGCGTTCCACCAACCGCTCCAGCGGCTCAAAGCCCAGCAGCAGCGGGTGTGACGGAAAGGCGAATTTGGTCATGGCGGGGTCCTGTAACAGCGACGCATTTCCCGGCCCCCACCTGCGCGGCAGACCGGGCATGGGTTGGATATGGGCATCCCGCCCGCGCCTCGCAAGAGGGGGGGGAAGCCTTTGCCACGCCGCCCTTTTCCGGCTAAGCTGAAGCGAAGCAAGAAGAGTTGCGCCATGAATGCACCGATGGAATTGAATCACGAGGAAGTCCTGCGCGTGAAGCTGGGCGTGCTGCGGCGTGAGCACCGGGATCTGGACGAGGCGATCATGGCCATGCATGCGCGCGGCACGGGCGATGAACTGGCCATGAAGCGCCTGAAGAAGCGCAAGCTGGCGCTGAAGGACCAGATTGCCCGCATCGAAGATGAATTGACCCCCGACATCATCGCCTGACCTGATCGTCGATCCGCGTCCAGCCCTTTCTCGCTCGATGACGCCGACCGCCGCAGCCGATGCGCGCCTACAGGGTTCCGCGATAGAGCGTGACCTTGGTGCCGCCCATATCCACGGCGGGGCCCGCGGCGCTCAGCGGCAGGGCGCAGGCCTTGACCAGCCCGGCATCGGGCGAAATGATGCCGACGCTCCAGCCCCGGAAACCATCCGCCAGGCGCTGACCCAGGGCGCCATAGAGCGCGAACAGCAGCTTGCGCTCGCCAATGCGGGCGCCCCAGGGCGGATTGACGATGACCAGGCCGGGGGGACCGTCCGGCCGGGACAGTTCACCGACAGGGCGACGCTCGAACGCGCAGAATTCGGCGACGCCGGCGCGCTCGGCGTTCTGGCGGGCCATGCCGATCACGCCCTGATCGCGGTCAAAGCCCAGAAAACGCGGGGCAATCTGCGCGGTGGGTTGGGCCGGGGTTTGGACTTTCATGGCGTCAAAGGCGGTCGGGTCATAGCTTGCCAGTTGCTGGAACGCGAAGGCCCGGCTGCGCCCGGGCAAGAGCCCCGCCGCGATTTCAGCGGCCTCGATCGGAAACGTGCCCGATCCGCACATCGGATCCAGCACGGTCTGCGAGCCATCATAGCCCAGTTGCCACAAGAACAGCGCGGCCAGCGATTCACGCATCGGCGCCTTGCCGACGGCAGCCTTGTGGCTGCGCCGGTGCAACGGCTCGCCACTGCTGTCCAGGCTGACGGTGCACAGATCATCGTCGATCCTGACCTTCACAACCAGTGCCGCGTCATCGGTGACCGGCGCGCCCAGCGTTTCGCGGATCGCGGTTTCAAGGCGCTGTTTGGCCGCCTTGTTGTGATAGATGCGGGATTTGTGGCAAACGGCCTCGATTTTCACCGGGAGATCGGGGCGCAGA
>CAJQNQ010000043.1 GCA_905479725.1 uncultured Paracoccaceae bacterium
CGGCGCTGAACCGGGCGCAGGATGTCATCCGGCGCACCGAGATCGAAAGCCAGACCCTGCGCGAATCGCTGGCCGCGTTGAACGCCCGGATCGACGCGCATGCCGGCGCCGGGGTTGACGAGGAACTGGCCGATGTCACCGAACAATGCGACCAGGCGCGCGCCAGTGTCGCGGCCTTCGAGGCGGAAAAGTTGCTCCTGAGCACCCTCATCGACGCGCTGGATACCGCACAAGTGCAGGCGCGCGACCGCTATTTCACGCCGGTGCTGACCGAGCTGCGCCCGATGCTGCACCTGCTGTGGCCGGGGGCCGAGCTGCGCTTTGACGGCGACAGCCTGCTGCCCAGTGAGTTGGTTCGTGACGGGCGCCCGGAACCCCTGGGCTCGCTGTCGGGCGGCACGCGCGAGCAGATCGCGCTGCTGGTCCGGCTGGCGTTCTCGCGCCTGCTGGCGGGCGCCGGCACGCCCGCACCGGTCATCCTGGACGACGCGTTGGTCTACAGCGATGACGAGCGGATCGAGCGCATGTTCGACGCGCTTCACGCCCAGGCCTCGGATCTGCAGATCCTCGTTTTCAGCTGCCGCAACCGCACGCTTCGCCAATTGGGCGGCCACGCGCTGAAATTCGAACCTGTCTCACATCACCCTGGGAAAAGCACATGAAAATCATAGATTTGTCGGTCGCTCTTGAGAGCGGCATCCATTCGGACCCGCCAATGATGGAGCCCGCCATCACCTATTTCAACCACACCGACACGCGCACCCAGATGGCCGGGTTCTTTCCCGGCATGACCGAAAGCGATCTGCCTGATGGGGATGGTTGGGCTGTGGAAATGTTGCAGATCAGCTCGCATAACGGCACCCATCTGGACGCCCCATACCATCATCATTCACGCATGGACCGCGCGCTGGTGGAGGGCGGCCGCCCGGCCCTGACAATCGACGAGGTGCCGCTGGACTGGTGTTTTCAACCCGGCGTGAAGCTGGATTTCCGCGCCTTCCCGGACGGCTATCTGGTCACTGCAGCGGATGTGCAGACCGAGCTGGCGCGCATCGGACACAGCCTGTCGCCGCTGGAGATCGTGGTCATCAACACCGCCGCCGGGGCGGCCTATGGTACGCCCCCCTATCTGGATACCGGCTGCGGCATGAGCCGCGAGGCCACGATGTTCCTGTTGGAGCAAGGCGTGCGGGTGACCGGCACCGACGCCTGGTCCTGGGATGCGCCGTTTTCCCATACTGCGCGGCGCTATGCACAAAGCCATGATGCGTCGATCATCTGGGAAGGGCACCGCGCCTCGATGGATATCGGCTACTGCCACATGGAAAAACTGGCCAATCTTGACCAATTGCCACCCACCGGGTTTCGCATTTCGTGCTTTCCCTACAAGATCAAGCGCGCCTCGGCCGGATTTGTCCGGGCGGTGGCGATCATGGGCGCGTGAAAGGGCCTGACATGACGAAACCGATTTCCTTCGACGGGCAGGTGGCCATCGTCACCGGCGCCGGCGCCGGGCTGGGCCGCGCCCATGCGCGCGCTCTCGCCGCGCGCGGCGCGCGGGTGGTGGTCAACGATCTGGGCCCCGGCGCGCAGGCTGTCGCCGACGAGATCACGGCAAGCGGCGGCGCGGCGCACGCCAGTCAGGCCAGCGTCACCGATCCCCAGGCGATCGCCGCCATGGTCGCGCAAGCCCTCGACGACTGGGGTCGTATCGACATCTTGATAAACAACGCCGGGATCCTGCGCGACAAGAGCTTCGCCAAGCAGACGCTGGACACGCTGGACGCGGTGATCGACGTGCATCTGCGCGGCAGCTGGATCTGCACACAAGCCGTCTGGGGGATCATGCGCGATCAGGGCTATGGCAGGGTGCTGCTCACCTCGTCCTCCAGCGGGATCCATGGAAATTTCGGCCAGGCCAATTACGCCGCCGCCAAGGCCGCCATGATCGGGCTGATGAACACGCTGCATATCGAGGGCGAGAAATACGGCATCCGCGTGAACTGCCTCGCCCCGGCCGCGCTGACCGCCATGACCCGGGATCTGCTGCCCGCCGACGCGGCACGGGTTCTGGCGCCCGAACGGGTCGCGCCGGGCGCGCTGTTTCTGGTCAGCCCCGAGGCGCCATCGAAAGTGATCCTGGGCGCCGGAGCCGGCGGCTTTTCCATAATCCGGGTCGAGGAAACGGCCGGGCTTCACCTGGGCGACGCGCCAAGCGTCGACGATGTCGCCGCCCATTGGGACGACATCAGAAACCAGCAGCCGGCCGCGGCCCTGCCCGCCGCCTGGGCGCAAACCCAGAATTTCGTGGCGCTGGCCAGGCGCAGGAACTGAACCGGCCCTGCGGGCCGCCGGGAGGTTTCACCTCCCACGTCGCTGCGCGCCTCCCTCCAGGATATTTCAGGCACAAAGATGGAACAATTTGAATCAAGTTTTCATCATTGTGCCTGAAATATCCTGGGGGTGAAATCGGCGCCGCCGCAGGCGGGGCCGATGAGGGGGCAAAGCCCCCTGCCCTTCGGGTTCAGCCAATGCGCCCAGTGATATAGGCCTCGGTCTGGGCTTCGCGCGGGTTGACGAAGATGGTTTCGGTCGTGTCGTATTCGATGAGCCGGCCCAGGTGGAAGAACGCGGTTTTCTGGCTGACCCGCGCGGCCTGTTGCATGGAATGGGTCACGATGATGATTGTGTATTGTTCCTTCAACTCGTGGATCAGGTCTTCGACGATGGCCGTCGCAATCGGATCCAGCGCCGAGCAGGGTTCGTCCATCAAGATGACCTCGGGCCCCGTGGCGATGGCCCGGGCGATGCACAGGCGCTGCTGCTGACCGCCCGACAATCCGGTGCCGGGCGCGTCGAGCCGGTCGGCGACTTCCTTGTAAAGCCCCGCCTTCTTCAGCGACGAGATCACCAGCTCGTCGGTTTCCGCCCTGGAATTGACCAGCCCGTGAATGCGCGGCCCATAGGCGATGTTGTCGTAGATCGACTTGGGGAACGGATTGGGTTTCTGGAACACCATGCCGACCCGCGCGCGCAGTTCCACGACGTCCAGCGCCGGGTCGTGGATGTCTTCGCCATCCATCGTGATCGTGCCCAACACGCGGCAGATGTCGATCGTGTCGTTCATCCGGTTGAAGCAGCGCAGAAAGGTCGATTTTCCGCAGCCTGAAGGACCGATGAACGCGGTCACCGATTTTTCAGGGATGTCCATGCTGACATCGAAGATCGCCTGTTTGTCGCCATAGAATACGTCGACATCGCGCGCGGTGATGCGGGCGGGGTTTTCCACCGTGTCGTGCTGCGCCGGGCGGATGCGGGGGCCGGCAGGCGCTGCCGGACTGCGGAATTGGCGGTCCATCTCAGGCTTTCCTTTCAAGACGCCCGCGCAGCCAGATGGCCAGGGCGTTGAGCGAAATCATCAAGGCCAGCAACACGATGATCGCGGCGAAGGTGCGGGCCTCGAAGAAGTTGCGGTTTTCGTTGCCCTGCCACAGGTAGATCTGCACCGGCAGCGCGGCGGATTGTTCAAGCGGCGTGGCGGGGATATTGGCGACAAAGGCGTTCATGCCGATCAGAAGCAGGGGCGCGGTTTCCCCCAGCGCCTGGGCCACGCCCAGGATCGACGCGGTCAGGATCCCCGGGTAGGTCACCGGCAGGACATGGTGAAACACCATCTGCGTGCGCGACGCGCCGATCCCCAGCGCCGCCTGCCTCAGGCTTGGCGGCACCGCGCGCAGCGCCGATCGGGTGGCGATGATGATCGTCGGCAGCGTCATCAGGGTCAGCACCAGCCCCCCCACCAGCGGCGCCGACAGCGGCAGCCGGAACAGGTTGATGAACACTGCGGCGCCCAGCAGGCCGAACACGATCGACGGCACGGCGGCGAGGTTGTTGATATTCACCTCGATCACGTCGGTGAACCGGTTCCTGGGCGCGAATTCCTCCAGGTAGATCGCGCTGGACACGCCAATCGGAACCGAGGCCAGGATCACCACCAGCATCATGTAGAGCGAGCCGACAAAGGCCCCGGCAAGCCCGGCGCTGGCCGGCGACGCGCGGCTGTCGACATTGGTGAACAGGTGCCAGGCAAAGCTGCGCTGCAAGCTGCCCTGCGTGGTCATCGCATCGATCAGGTCCCGCGCCGGGCGGCTGAGCTGCTGGCGCTCGTCGGGCAGGCTGCGGTCCAGTTTGCCCTTCGCCCAGTTGTCGGCATCGGCGGACGCCAGCAACCGCACGGGCACGGTCTGGCCGATCAGCGAGGGATCCTGCAACACCAGGTCGCGCAGCACGAAGCGCGCGCCGGAATCGATCACCGACAGAACAGCGCGCTGGTCCGCCGTGACCCCCGCGGGGGCGGCGTCCAGAACCGCGCGGGAGATCAGCGTGTTCCAGTTGACCATCGAAAAGCGCCGCTGCCAGCCCAGCAGGGCCGTCTGATAGTCGGCGTCGGATTGATCGGCACCCTGCACCGGGCGTTCCGGCACGCGCACCACGGCCGGATCGAAGGTGACGTTGAGCACCGCCGAATATTGCCAGAATGCCGGGATCCCGCGCGACAGGATGTTGCCGAACAGGATCGCCACGAATCCCAGCGCGGCCAGCGCCGACACCATGCCCAGCGCGCGGAACCGGGCCTCGGCGCGGTTGCGGCGCGTCAGCGACCGGCGCACCTGGGCGCGGCGCAGGCTGTTTGCCTGGGCTTCGGGATCAAGGCTTGGCGCGCTCATTCGTATTGCTCCCGGTAGCGGCGCACGACGGCCAGCGCGCCGATATTCAGCATCAAGGTGAGGACAAACAGGGTCAGGCCCAGCGCGAAGGCGACCAGCGATTGCGGTGACGCGAAATCGCTGTCCCCGGTCAGCGCGGCGACGATGGTCACGGTGAAGCTTGACGTGGCCTCGAACGGGTTGAAGCGCAGGATCGGCGCGTTGCCCGCTGCCAGCACCACGATCATGGTTTCGCCGATCGCGCGGCTGACCGCCAGCAGGATGGCGCCGACGATACCGGGCAAGGCGGCGGGAAAGATCACCATGCGGATCGTCTCGGACTTGGTCGCCCCCAGACCCAGCGAGCCGTCGCGCATCGCGCTGGGCACCTGGCGGATGATGTCGTCGGACAGCGAGGACACGAACGGGATGATCATGATCCCCATCACCAGCCCCGCCGTCAGGGCCGATGTGGCGGTAATGTTCAGCCCGATCACATCGCCCAGATCGGACAGGAACGGCCCCACCGTGACCAGCGCGAAAAACCCGTAGACGATGGTGGGGATCCCGGCGAGAATTTCGATCATCGGCTTGAGAAGCGTGCGCACCCGGCGACTGGCGTATTGCGTGAGCCAGATCGCCGTCATCAGGCCGACCGGGATCGCCACCAGCATGGCGATGGAGGCGATCATCAGCGTGCCCACAAGCAGCGGCACCATGCCATAGCCCCCCGTGGCTTCGGAACCGGTGGAGGCATAGCCGGGTTGCCAGACCGTGCCGAAGAAGAACTCGGCCGGCGAAACAAAGGAAAAGAACCGCAATGTTTCGAACAGCAGCGACAGGACGATGCCCAGCGTCGTGAAGATGGCGATCACCGAGCACAGGATCAGCGCCGCCCTGACCGCCGCCTCGACATGGTTGCGCGCCCGCAACCGGGCCGACACACGGCGCCGCGCGATCAGCAAGCCGCCGATGGCCAGGATCGCCCCCAGGGCGATGGCACTGAACTGAAGCTGGCGTTGAAACGCGCGCAACGTCTGCGCGGCGTCGATTTCCCATGGCGCGGGCTGACCGGACACACCGAAGCCGGACGCCAGACCCTGAACCCGCTGCAAAGCGGTTGCCAGCGAGTCGCCGCTGGCGACATTGGCCTGGACGACCGGCTGGATATACCAGTCTTCCAGCGCGCCCGAGACCAGGCCCCAGAGCGCCAGCACGAACAACAGCGGAACCGCCGCCCAGAGCGCAACCAGCGCGCCGTGATAGCGCGGGCGGCTGTGCAAGCGCCCGGCCCCGGCCAACGCACGGCTGCGGGCCGCGCCTTGTTGATAGGCGAGACCCAGGACGATCAGGACAAGGGCGGCGATCAGGAGGCTGGTCATCGGTCTAACAAGGTTGCGAAAAACAATAAACGGTGCCCCGGCACTCTGGGCCGGGGCACCGACAGGGCTGCGACGTTACTGGGCGACCGACACGCCATTCAGGAAGTTTTCCAGGACCTGCGCGGTTTCCGCGGCCGGGGCCGGGATCAGACCGGCCATCTCCAGCCGGCCGCCCGCGCCAACCATCATGTCCGACAGGAAGAACTCGGTATATTCGGCCAGGCCCGGAACGACGCCCAGATGCGCGCCCTTCACGTAGAAGAACAGCGGGCGCGACACCAGATATTCGCCCGATGCGACGGTATCCAGCGACGGGGTCACGCCGTTGATCGTGGCCACGCGCAGGGTGTCGCGGTTCTGATCGTAGAAGGACAGACCGAACACGCCGACTGTATCGGGATCCGCGTTCAGGCGGGCCAGGGTTTCAGTGTAATCGCCGGTGATCTCGATCACGTTGTCCTGTCGCAGTTGCAGGCAACCGCCATTTTCCAGCGCGCCGCCCATGACGGCCTCGCACCCGGCTTCCAGAACCCGCTCTTCGAAGACTTCGCGGGTGCCGTGGTTCGCGCCGGGGATCGCCATGTTGATGCGCTGCGCCGGCAGGGACGGGTTGACGTCGCTCCACAGCATTGGCGGGGCCATGCCCTCGGGCAGGTTTGCGGCGATGGCGGTGTAGATGTCGCGCGGTTCCAGCGCGAAGGCAGGGCCGTCCAGACGCGAGGCAAGGACGATGCCGTCATAGCCGATGCGGATTTCGCGGATGTCGCTCACGCCGTTGGCGCGGCAGGCTTCGATTTCGGACGTCTTGATCGGGCGGCTGGAATTCGCGATGTCGATGGTGTTGGCGCCGATCCCCTGGCAGAACTGACGCATCCCGCCGCCCGATCCGCCCGAGCCCACGACCGGTGTGTCGAATTCCGGGAAAAACTGGCCGAATTCCTCGGCCGCGATGCTGGCGAAGGGCAACACGGTAGAGGACCCGGCGATCTGGATCGTGCTGCGCTCTTGCGCGGCAACGGGACCCACGATCAGGGCGCCCGCCGCCAAGGCACCGGCGACCAGCACACTCAGGTTCAGGATGGGATTGGCGGTCATGGAAGGCTCCTGCATCATTTCGGAATGTCACACCCGGTCTGGGCTGCATCCGACCTAGCGGAGCTGCATGACGCTTGTGTCACGGTTGCATGACAGTTCGATGACAAAGAGCCGACCGCCGCCACGTGCGGGCAAGAATTTTCGAAAATTCTTGCGCCCGCGATTTTTTTTCAAAATCGCGGCAAGGGTGGCCTCAGGTCGCGGGTGCCAAGGCCATTCGAATGGCCTTGCAACGCGCGGGCATCAAAGGGTGATCACATGCCCGTCGCGCGGATCCGCCTGTCCTGCGGCGATCAGTTGGTGAAGGCGCACGGCCTCATGCAGCCCGGCATGCGGACGCACGGTCAACCAGGACCCGGCATCCGACGCCAGGCGTTTCCAGGCCTGGGTGATCTGGCGTTCGATGACACCCGGCCCCCAGTCATCGCGCCGCTTCTGGATCTGCGCGGGGGCAAAAAAGAATCGCGGCTTGGCGCCTGGCAGGTTTTGCGGTTGAGCGAACTTGTCCCAATGGCTGGTCCCCACCGCCGCCGAGTGGCGCATCAGGGCGCCCAGATGCGTGTGCAGCCGGAATTTTACATCGGCATTGCCCGCCATGTCGATATAGACGGACGGGCGCCTGGCGATGGTCTCCAGCGCGTCGTAGCCGACAACCTGATCGGCGGCGCCCAGCCCCGTGACAAAGCCGCGATTGCGTTCGGAGGTCAGGCCGATGATGGAATAGGGCCGCGCCGCGGGCTCGGCCAGGAATTTCAGCAGCCCCAGCCCGGTTTTCGACGAGGCGCTGCCGACGATGATCTGTTCCGCCCCGAACCAGTCATTGTCGGACAACCAGTCGAACAACAGAAAGGAAGTAGCCAGCAGGGGCTGAAGCAGCGCGCGCAGATGGTCATCCTGCGCTGATGCGTCGCGCACGGGGGCGTCGCGCGATGATGCGTTGTGCAGGGGGGCGTAGCGGTTGTAGACTGCGGGCAGATCGGCGCGGTGGGGGGCTGCGTCCAGGATCATGCCTTCGCCGGTGTCCTGCGGGGTGATAACCCATTCCTGCGCCATCGGCCAGAACCCGTAAAGCCGTGTGCCAACCGCCACCGCGTCGGTGCGGCTTTCGGTCACCCGGGCCACGCCCCAGACCGGCACGATGCCCTGCCCCTCGACGCCCGAGGGAAAGAACTTCCAGTAGCCGATGACAAAGCCGGTGGCGGCATAGGTCACGTTGTTGGCGGTCATCGCGAAGCTTTCCAGCGCCACCCGCGCCTGCCCGTCGTCGAGCGCCTCTTGGTTCACCTCCACCAGTTTGGCCAGCGTGATATCCGCCTGATCGACCAGAACCTGAGCCACCATGTGATCTTCTCCCTTGTTTGGCGGCAGTATGGCACTGCTTCGGCGAGAGAACAGGGTGACGTAGCGGCGGCCGGGGCGCCCGGATTACCCGCCGATCAGCGCGCGCATCAGCAGGCTGCCACGGCGGCGGAATTCCGATTGCCCCAGGCGCCCTTCGGCCACGCGGCCCGGATCGCGCGCCGCCTGGGTCAGCAGCGCCCCGGCCTGCCAGGCCGCCAGCAGAGCCGGACGGGCGGGTCTTGGCACCGACCTGGCCCCGGCGCGGCCGCGTTTCAGCCGGTTCAACCCGTCCCGCGCCAGTTCGGCCACGGCCTGCGGGCGGCCATCGGGCAGGGGCAGGCGCCCGGCCTGCTCCAACGCGGGGACAGCCCGCAGGTAGTTGGCCAGCCCCTGCGCCGCGCCCAGATCGCGCAGGCCGGGCCAGTCCGCCGGCGCGCCGCCGCCCAGCGCCTGCACGGCCAGCGTCAGCAAACCGCCCGCGCTGTCCTCGAGATAGCGCCACAGCGCGTCGGTGGTCTCGAAGGGCGCCTTGGTGCCGATCTCGATCTCTCGCGCGTCGATCAGCGCCGCCAGCAGCGCCGTGTCCAGCCCGCGTTCCGCTTGCAGCGTCACCAGTGCCGGGGCGATTTCATGCACTGGCGCTCCCTCGCCCGACAGCACATCACGCCAGAATTGCAGCCGCATCTGGGCCAGAAGCGGCTCCTTTGTGACCCAAGGTGCGCGGGCGATTTCGAGGTTGAAGGCATAAAGCGCGAACAGGTCCGGGCGCGCGGCGGGCGGCGCCGCCATCACCGCCAGGAAGCGGTCTGGGTCGCCCTTTTCCACCAGCGTGGCGCAGGCGATATGCGAGTCGGTCATGCTCATGGGGCTGGTAGGTAAACCGCCTTGCCGCCGGGGACCAGCCACGCAAGGCGCAAAAGACCGGATCAGGACCTGCCGCGCGAAGGAGAAGGAACGATTGCCTGCGTGAAGCCTGGTGGAAATTGGGCTGCGTGCGTGTTCCCGTTCTTGCACGCCACCAAAACACAATGGGCCGAACGGGCCTGCCTCATGCGTCTCGGATATCCGTGACGCCCCCGGGGGGACGTTCTCACGCGGGCTCGCAAACCACGATCCGGTAGCCATAAGCCACCCCATGCGTGCGCCACAGCGAAATCTCGCGCCGGATCTGTTCGATCAGGCCGGGATCGGCGTCGGCGCTGTCCAGATGGGCTTCCAGGGGGCCGAAATAAGACGCCCATCCAGCTGTTCCAAGCCAGCGCGCGCCCAGAACCCGGTATCCGGCACTGCGCACTTCGCTTTCCAACGCCGCGGCGCCGCTGAGTGTGCCGCCTTCGGCTGCGAAGAAATCGACCACTTGCCGCGGCGGATTTTCGATTCTCAGCCGCAGGTCGGAAAACGCGATGCGACCGCCTTCGCGCAAATGACCGCGCCAGGCGGTCAGCGCGGGGCCAACGCCGACCGTATAGATCGCACCGGCGGCCCAGATCAGGTCATACGGCCCGCCGGGAGGTTCGCGCATGTCGCCGACAACGGCGTCGACTCGCGGAAAGCGGCGGCGCACGCGGTCGATGAAGGGCGCCGCGTTATCCAGCGCGGTGACCTGCCCGTCCGGCACGCGCGACAGCAACACGCCCAGATCGGCGCCCGTGCCACAGCCTGCGTCCAGCACCCAGCGCAGGCTTTCCGCGCTGCCCGGTCCCAGTCGGTCCAGATCTTTGAACAGGTCGATCAATGCCGACATGCGGATCATTCCATAGTCTTTGAATGTCAGACACTACG